>CAZRDA010000077.1:0-7437 GCA_964598715.1 uncultured bacterium
CAATCACGAGGACATCGAACTGACGGTCGGCGATCCCGCTCAGACGCTCCCGCGGCACCTCTCACCCCCTGAACGCCACGGCAAAAAGGGCCCCCGCCGCGGGGGCGGGGCCGGGCGCCGCCCGGACGCCGGGACCGGAGAGGAGGGTAATTGCTGCCCTGTTCTGCGCCAGCCAAGCCGGCTGAGAATAGTGGGCGCCCGGCCCGATGTCAAGGCAGGGAGGAGGCTCCAATCCCGCCAAAATCCAACATTTCGGTTGACATTCCGGTCCTGGATGCTAGTGTAATTTTCACCATGTGGACCATCGAGTGGAGCGCCGATGGGGTGGTGCGACTCCTGGACCAGACCCGGCTGCCCGAGGAAGAGGTCTACGTGGAGTGCCGGGACGCCACGGCCGTGGCGGAGGCAATCCGCCGGATGCAGGTCCGGGGAGCCCCGGCCATCGGGGTCGCGGCGGCCATGGGGCTCGCCCTCGGCGCCCGGCAGATCAGCGCCGAAACCTTCACCCCCTTCTACGCGGAGCTCTGCCAGATCGCCGGGCTCCTCGCCGCCACCCGCCCCACCGCCGTCAACCTGCCCTGGGCTCTCGCGCGGATGCAGCAGGTGGCCCTCAAGCACCGCGATCTCCCCGTCGAGGGGATCAAGACCCGCCTCGAGCAGGAGGCCAGGGCCATGTGGGCCGAGGACCTGGAGGTCAACCGCGCCCTCGGCCGCCACGGGGAGCCGCTTCTGCCCCGGGGGGCGCGGATCCTCACCCACTGTAACGCCGGCGCGCTCGCCACGGTGGGCTACGGGACGGCTCTTGGGGTGGTGCGGGCTGCCCACGCCGCGGGAAAGGGGATCCGGGTCCTGGCCGACGAGACGCGCCCCTTCCTGCAGGGCTCCCGCCTGACCGCGTGGGAACTGCAGCGGGAGGGGATCCCGGTCACCCTCATCACGGACGGGATGCCAGCGGCCCTCATGGCCCAGGGGGAAGTGGATCTGGCCCTGGTGGGGGCGGACCGGATTGCCAAGAATGGGGACGTGGCCAACAAGATCGGGACGTACGGGCTGGCCCTCCTCTGCCGGGCCCACAGCCTTCCCTTCTACGTGGCCGCGCCCCTCTCGACGCTCGACCCAACCCTCGAGAGCGGCGCCGGCATCCCCATCGAGCAGCGGAGCCCCGAGGAAGTGACCACCCTGGGCGGACGGCGGATTGCCCCCGCCGGGGTCCGGGCCCTGAACCCGGCCTTCGACGTGACCCCGGCCCACCTGATCACGGCCATCATCACCGAGCGGGGGGTGGCCCGTCCGCCGTACGGAGCGAGCCTGGCCGGCCTCCTGGGCGCCAGGCAGGACCGCGAGCATGGCGGCTGAGAAGGTGCTGGTGGTGGACGACGAGCCCCTCATCGCCCAGATGCTGACCGACCGCCTCCAGGAACTGTACGTGAACGTGCTCCGGGCGAGAAACGGCGTGGAGGCGCTCGAGATGGCCTGGGAGCACGTCCCGGACCTCATCCTCTTGGACGTCATGATGCCGAAGATTGACGGGTTCGAGGTGGCGAAGATCCTGAAGGAGAACCCGCGGACCGCCGGCATCCCGATTATCTTCCTGACCGCCCTCTCGGAGGTGAAGGACAAGATGCGCGGGCTCCAGATCGGGGCCGAGGACTTCGTCACGAAGCCGTTCCACTTCAACGAGTTGCTGGACCGAGTCAGCAAGGTGCTGCAAAAGGCAGAGGCAGAGCGGGCGAAGTCCGAGACGGGCGAAGGGGGGCCCTCAGCCGTCAAGGGGAAACTGAGGGAGATGAGTCTGGTCAATCTCATCCGGCTCCTGGAGCCGGAGAAGAGGACCGGCATCCTCACCCTCGTGTCGGAGGGGCGCACGGGGCACCTCTACTTCCAGGACGGCAAGGTCATCAACGGGGTGCAGGGGACGCTTCGGGGGGAGGGAGCGGTCTACCGGCTCCTCGGCTGGACCGACGGGGACTTCGAGCTGGAGCCCCTGGGGGCCATGGCGCCGAGCGGTCCGCCGCAGATCACCGTGGGGAACCAGGCCCTCATCACCGAGGGGCTTCGCCGCCTGGAGGAGACAGCCCGGCTGGCCAAGGACCTCCCACCGCTCAGTACCCGGCTGAAGGCCGGCCCCCGGCTGGTGCAACTGCTCGCGGGCAAGAGGCCGGCCCCGGACCTGGAGCGGTTCCTGAGCCTCCTCGACGGCCGGCACGATATCCGCAGCGTCGTCGAGGAGAGCGGCCTGGAGGACCTGATGGCCCTCGAGAACCTCAACAAGCTGTACAGCAAGGGGATGCTCGAGAAGGCGTAGGTGAGAGCAGGCGCGCCGCGGGTGGGAGTGGCATGGGGGAAGGGATGGGGCGGGCGCGGTCGTGGCGCGCGATTTCCCTGGGCTTCGTCTTCCTCCTTCAGGCTCAGTCACCGTCGGTGGAACCCCCTCCCTCTCCGGACCCCGCTGCCGCATTTGCCGACGCCCTGGAGGCCGCGGGAGAGGGGGACTGCGACCGGGTCGTCGCCGGACTCGCTTCACTAGCCAGCGCCCCGCTTCCCCAGCCCCTTGCCCGCCGGGTCAGTCTCCTCCTGGGCCTCTGCCAGCATCGCCTCGGCCAGTACGAGGAGGCCCTCCCCCATCTCCAGAGCGCGGCCAAGGACTTTCCGGAGGTGGCTGATTACGCCCTGCTCGCCTGGGGCGAGGCGGAGCAGCGGCGCGGTCTCCCCCAGGACGCCATCCCGCCGCTCAGCCGCCTGCTGGCCGCCCACCCGGACAGCCCCCTGGTCGAACCGGCGCTCCTCCTCCTCGCCGAGAGCCAGGCGGCCGCCCTCGACCTGGCCGGCGCCACCCGGAGCCTCCAGACCTTCCTGACCCGATTCGGCGGCTCGGGCCGCGCCCCGGCCGCCCGCCTCCTGCTGGCCCGCGTCCGCCTCCGGGCGGGTGATACCGCAGAAGGGGTCCCCCTGCTCCTCGCGCTCTGGCGGGAGGAGCCGGCGAGCGGGGCGGCGGACGAGGCCGCGGACCTCTTCGAGGCGATCGGGGCCCCCGCGGCCGTGACGGCCGCGGACCTCTTCGCCCGCGCGCGGGCGCTGTACCGGAGCGAGAGCTTCAGCGAGGCGCTATCCGCCCTGGCCCCCTTTGCCGCCGTTCCCGGCCCCTGGCAAGAGGAGGCCCAGTATCTGCTCGGCCAGAGCCACTTCCGCCTTCGGGAGTACCCCGAGGCCGCACGGCACCTCACCGCGGCCGCCTCCCACGGGGGCCGCCACCAGGTCGCCGCCCTCTTCTGGGCGGCCCGGGCCCGGACCCGGCACGGGAATCCCGCCGGGGCCAACGCGCTCCTCGAGCGCCTCCTGCAACTGCAACCGAGCCACCCCTTCGCCGACGATGCCCTCTTCCTGCTGGCGGAAAACCTGGAGGACCTGGGGCGGCGCCAGGAGGCCCTCCAGACTTTCGCCCGCGTCACGCGTGCCTACCCCGACGGGGACTTCGGCGACGCGGCCCTCTGGCGGCGGGCCTGGGTGCACATCCGGGACGGCGAGGTCCCGCAGGCCCGGCCGCTCCTGAAAACCCTTGCGGAGCGGCGGGCCTCCCCCTATGCCAGCCAGGCTCTCTTCTGGGAAGGACGCCTGCTCGAGGCCGCGGGCGACCGCGACGGGGCCCTCCAGCGCTTCCGGAGAGCCGCGCAGGAGGCCGGCGGGGACTACTACCCCGCCCGCGCGCGGGATCTCCTCGTCACCCTCGGCAGCCCGGCCCCGCGCGACCCGCCTCGGCCGGCCGCGGCCCCCGTGGACGGTCCCGGGGAGCAGCCCCGTCTCCCCACGGCTCGCGAGCTGAGCGCCCTGCGGCTCTGGGAGCAGGCAGCGGAGGAGTACTGGCTCCTCGTTCGCGCCTATCCGGAGGACCGGGGGTTGCAGCAGGAAGCCACCGAGTTCTTCCTGCGGGCCCGCCGGTTCGACCGGGTCCTCTGGATCGCCCGGCGGATCCTCCTCCCCGCCTACCGCCAGAACCCGGCCTCCCTCCCGCTCCCGGCCTTCTGGGAGTTGCTCTACCCCCTGCCCTATTGGGACGCGGTCCAGGAACTGGCCGGCGCCAGGGGCCTCGACCCCTACCTGGTGGCCGCCGTCATGCGGGAGGAGAGCGCCTTCGGTCCCGCAACGATCTCCAGGGCCGGGGCGCGCGGCCTGATGCAGCTGATGCCCGCCACCGCCCGGCGGGTCGCCCGGGCGCTCGCCCTTCCTGAGCCGGTGCCCGAGGGGCTGCACACGCCCGCCCTGAACCTCACGCTGGGCACCGCCTACCTGGCGCAGGTCCTGGAGGAGTTCGGCGGGAACGTGCCCGCCGCACTGGCCGCCTACAACGCTGGCCCCCCGGCCGTCCGCCGCTGGCTCCAGGAGATTCCGACCGCCGACCCGGATCGCTTCATCGAGGCCATCCCTTACGCGGAGACCCGGGAGTACGTGAAGCGGGTCCTGGCCAGTCATCGTCGATACCAAGCCCTGTACGCCGCCCCGCCCGCACCGGCCGTCGTGGAGCCGGGGTCCCACCCCCCGAAGCAGTGACGGGCCACGGCACGCACCCCGCGCACGGGAGACGCCCACCGGGGCACCCGCGCCCCGTGAGAGGACGGTGGCGCTCCCCTCGCGCGCTGCCGTATAATGGAGACGCGGACCGTCCCCGTCCCCTGGAGGGGTTGCATGCGGAAGGCCCTGACCATCGCCGGCTCGGACTCGGGGGGCGGCGCCGGCATCCAGGCTGACCTGAAAACGTTCACCGTCTTCAAGGTCTACGGGATGTCGGCGTTGACCGCCATCACCGCCCAGAACACGCTCGGGGTGCAGGGCGTCCACGTGCTGCCTCCGGACTTCGTGACTGCGCAGATCCGGTCGGTCCTGGAGGACATCGGCGCGGACGCGGCCAAAACCGGAATGCTGGCGACGGCGCCCATTGTGGAAGCGGTGGCCCGGGAGGCGCGCGCCTTCAACTTGCGGGCGCTCGTCGTGGACCCGGTGATGGTGGCGGCCAGCGGGGATCCCCTCCTGGAGCCCGACGCGGTCGAGGCGGTGAAGACCCTCCTCCTCCCTCTCGCCCTGGTGGTGACACCCAACCTGGATGAGGCCGCCATCCTGGCCGGGGAGAAGATCCGGGACCTGAACGGGATGAAGGAGGCGGCGCGGACCATCCACGCGTTGGGCCCCGCGCATGTGCTGGTCAAAGGGGGACATTTGCCGGGGCCGCGGGTCTTCGATGTCCTCTACGACGGGAAAGAGTTCATCGTTCGGGAGGCGCCCCGCATCGAGACCACGAACAGTCACGGGACCGGGTGCACCCTCTCGGCGGGCATCGCGGCCGGGCTGGCCCGCGGGCAGGCCGTCTCGACCGCCGTGGCCGCCGCCCAGGCCTACGTGGCCGAGGGCCTCCGGACCGCCGTCGCTCTCGGGAAGGGGCGGGGGCCGCTCAACCATCTGGTCGCCCTGAAGGGGATCTAGAGCGGGGGCCGGCGCCAGCGGCGGAGCGCCGGGCCTCAGGAGCGGGCATGCTCGCGGGCAAGCGGATCCTGCTAGGGGTCACGGGGAGCATCGCCGCCTACAAGGCGGTGGAGCTCCTCCGGGAACTGGCGCGCCGAGGCGCCGAGGTCACCTGCGCCATGACCGAGAGCGCCACCCGCTTCGTGGCCCCGCTCACCTTCCAGACCCTCTCCGGCCGGCCCGTGCTGAGCGACCTGTATGCGCAGGACTACGAGGGACAGATCGCGCACATCGCCGCTGCCGGCGGGGCTGATCTCTTCCTGGTTGCGCCGGCGACCGCCCATACCCTGGCCAAGCTTGCCCACGGCCTTGCGGATGATTTCCTGACCAACCTCTTCCTGGCGGCGACGTGCCCGGTCCTCCTCGCCCCTGCCATGGATGCCGGGATGTGGCAGCACCCGGCCACGCAGGCCAACGTGGGGGTGCTCCGGCAGCGGGGCGCGCAGTTCGTCGGGCCGACCAGCGGAGCATTGGCCTCGGGCCTCACGGGTCCGGGGCGCCTCGCCGAGCCGGCCGAGATCGTGGGGGCGGTCGAGGCGATGCTTCACAGCGGCCGCGACCTAGCCGGCCGGGCCCTCCTGATCACCGCGGGGCCGACCTACGAGCCGCTGGACCCGGTCCGCTTCGTGGGGAACCGCTCCTCGGGACGGATGGGGTTCGCCCTGGCCGAGGCGGCGGCGGTCCGGGGGGCGCGCGTCCTCCTCGTGACCGGACCGACGCACCTCGCTTCCCCCGCGGGGGTCGAGTGCGTCCGGGTCGAGAGCACCCAGGAGATGTACGAGGCGGTCCTGGCCCGGGCGCAAGGCACGGACGCGGTCATCAAGGCGGCCGCCCCCGCCGATTACCGGGCGGCCAAGGTGGCCCCGGCCAAGATCAAGAAAGGGCGGGAGGTCCTGACGGTAGAGTTGATCCCGACCCCGGACATTCTGGCCGAACTGGCGCGCCGCAGGAGCGGCATCGTGCTCGTCGGCTTCGCTGCGGAGACGGAGGATCTGGTTGCCAACGCCAGGGAGAAACTCCGCAAGAAGAATCTCGATTTGGTTGTCGCCAATGACGTCGGGGCGAAGGACGCCGGCTTCGGGGTCGAGACCAACCGGGTGACGCTGGTCGGCAGAGACGGAGAGGTGGAGGCCCTGCCCCTCCTCAGCAAGCAGGAGGTGGCCCACCGGATCCTGGACCGGGTCGCCCGCCTCCTGGCCGACAGACCGGCGCGCCCCTGAGAGCACCCCCCCAACGATGAGCACCGACCCCCGGGACGACTTGCGGGATCTCGTGCGCGGGACCCGGCTCTACCTCGAGGCGCAGCGCCAACTGGGCCTCGCGTTCCTCCCGGCCGCGGTGGCGGCGGGACCGGGCCCGGCCGGCCCGCCTCTGACGCTCGCCGCCGTTCGCGAGGAACTGGGGGAATGCACCCGCTGCAAACTGTGCCGGGGCCGGACCCAGATCGTCTTCGGGGTCGGCAACCCGCGGGCCGACCTGGTGTTCGTGGGGGAGGCGCCGGGGGCCGAGGAAGATGCGCAGGGGGAGCCCTTCGTGGGGCGGGCCGGGCAACTGCTCACCCGGATCATCCAGGCGATCGGACTCCGGCGGGAGGACGTGTACATCTGCAACGTCATCAAGTGCCGCCCGCCGGGCAACCGGAGCCCGGAGCCGGATGAGATCGCCTCCTGCGAACCGTTCCTGCTCAAACAACTGGAGGCGATCCGGCCGAAGTTGATCTGCGCCCTGGGGAGCCCAGCCACCCAGACCCTCCTGAAGACGAAGGAGCCGATCTCGCGCATGCGCGGCCGGTTTTTCGAGTTCCGGGGCGTCCCCCTGCTCCCCACCTACCACCCCGCCTACCTCCTCCGGAACCCCCACGAGAAGAAAACCGTCTGGCAGGATATGCAACTGCTGCAGCGCGAGCTCGCGCGGCTCACCGGCCGC
>CAZRDA010000078.1:0-7375 GCA_964598715.1 uncultured bacterium
ATTCAAATTCTGGCCGCTGTACGCCGTGCTGGGGGCGGCCGGGGTCGTGCTCGGGGCCTGGTACATGCTCCGGATGGTCCAGCAGGTGCTCTTCGGGCCCGTCCGGCACGAGGCCAATCGGAACCTCCGGGATCTCACCGTCGCCGAAGTGGGCATCCTGGCCCCCATTCTCCTGCTGGTGGTGTGGATCGGGGTGTACCCCGCCCCCTTCCTGTCCGTGAGCGAGGCCTCGGTGAAGGCCCTGCTCGCCCGCGTGGAGCAGGGCGCGGCGGTGGGGGCGGCCGCCGGGGGCGTGGATGGGCAGGCCTACGGCCGGCCGGCGCGGGCCGCCGGCGCGGAGGCGTCACTGGTGCTCCCCCGGGAACCGCAGGCCCGCGCGGCCGGAGGGCAGCCGTGATGCTTCCCCTCGATTGGGCCGCATTGGCCCCCACGGTCGCGGTGGCGGGTACCGGGCTCGTCCTCCTGGTCGCCGACCTCTTCGTGGCGCCGGCGCGGCGCGCGATGCTGGCCTGGATCCCCATCGTGGGGTTCGGAGGAGCAGCGGTCCTGAGTGCCGGGCTCTGGCGAGGAGACGCCCGGGTCGTGGCCGGGATGCTGGTGGTGGACCGCGCCGCCTGCTTCTTCTACGGGCTCTTCGCCCTCATCGGCATCCTGACTGTTCTTCTTTCGATTCCCTACATCCGCCGGGAGGGGATTCAGTTTGGCGAGTACTACGTGCTGCTGACCTTCGCCGTCCTCGGGATGATGGTGATGGCCTCGGCGGCCGACCTGCTCATGTTCTTCCTCGGTCTGGAGACCCTCTCCGTGGCCCTGTATGTCCTGGCGGGGTTCCTGCGCCAACGCCTCACCTCCAACGAATCGGGCCTGAAGTACCTGCTCCTGGGGGCCTTCTCCTCGGCGTTTCTCTTATATGGGGTGGCGTTCCTCTACGGGGCCACCGGCTCCACCAACCTGGAGGCGATCCAGGCGGCGCTTCTCCCCCGGGCCTCCCCCGGCCCCCTCCCGGCGCTGGGGGTGGGGCTCATTCTCGTCGGCCTGGCCTTCAAGGTCGCCGCGGTCCCCTTCCACATGTGGGCCCCGGACGTCTACGAGGGGGCTCCCACCTCCGTCACCGCCTTCATGATCGCCGGGACGAAGGCGGCCGCCTTCGCCGGATTCCTCCGGGTGATGCCGGTGGCCGGGACCAGCCTCCAGGGTGCCTGGCCGGATGTCCTGTGGATGCTGGCGGCCCTCACCATGGGGGTGGGGAACGTGGCTGCGGTGGCGCAGCGGAGCCTGAAGCGGATGCTGGCCTACAGCGGGATCGCCCACGCCGGCTACCTCGTGGTCGCCCTGGTCCCCGGCAGCCCCCTGGGGACGGCGGGGCTCCTGTTCTACCTGCTGGCCTACACCTTCATGACGGTGGGAGCGTTCGCCGTCCTCATCGCGCTCGGACAGCGGGGCGAGGAGAATCTGACGTTGGAAGCCTGGGCCGGGATGGCCACCCGGAGGCCCCTCTTCGCGTTGAGCATGGCGATCTTCATGTTCTCCCTGGCCGGGCTTCCCCCGACCGCCGGGTTCATGGCCAAGTTCTACGTCTTCAGCGCGGCGGTCGAGGCCGGCTATGTCGGGCTCGCCATCCTGGGGGTCCTCTGTAGCGTGGTTTCCGTGTTTTTCTACCTGCGGGTCGTGGTGGTGATGTACATGCAGGAGCCGGGGGCGGAGCCGGCGGACTTCCGCCTCTCTGGCGCCACGGCGCTGGCCACGCTTCTCGGCGTGGCCGGGACGCTGTACCTTGGCCTCTTCCCGTCGCGCGCCTGGGAGGTGGCGGTCCGGTCGGTTCAGCAGCTGGCAGGGATGGGGGGGTGAGGCTCATGCCCGACCCCGTGACTGGTGCCCGGGCTTCCAGGGTCCCGGAGAGGGCGGTCACCCGGCTCAGCATTTACCTCCGGTGCCTGGAGGAACTGCAAACGGACGGCCCCACCGCCGTCTCGTCGAAGCAGTTGGCGGAGCGGTTCGGGCTGAACTCGGCCCAGGTGCGGAAGGATCTGGCCTACTTCGGGCAGTTCGGCGTTCGGGGCCTGGGCTACTACGTGGGCGAATTGAAGCACAACCTGGAGCGGATCCTCGGCCTGAAACACGACTGGCAGGTGGCCCTCGTGGGGGTCGGAAATCTCGGGTCGGCCCTGTTGGCCTACCCCGGGTTTCAGCGCCGCGGGTTCCGCCTCTCCGTGGCCTTCGAGAAGGACCCGGCCAAAATCGGCGGCAGGCAGGGGCGGGTCCCCATCCATTCCATGGAGCGGATCGGTCCCGTGCTGAAGCGGCGGGGGATCCGAATCGCCATCCTGGCCATCCCGGCGGCGGGCGCCCAGGCCGTGGCCGACCAGTTGGTGGCTGCCGGGGTGAACGCCATCCTGAACTTTGCCCCCACCCAACTGACCGTCCCGCGGGGCGTTAAGGTCCAGAACGTGGACCTGTCCGTCCTCTTGAAAACCCTCGCCTTCCATACCAAGCGCACCGACCGTACCCACGCTGCTCCCCGCGCCTAAGCCCGCCGTCAGCTCGCTTGACAACGCCGCCAGAGCCGGATACTGTCAGAGGTGAGCCTAAGTTCTGTTTTTGGAGGCTTCAATATGACTATTAGCCATGCCATGGAGGACTACCTGAAGACCATCTACCTGCTCAGGCAGGGGGGGGAGGTGACGACTTCTGCCATCGCCCTCAAACTCAAGGTTTCGGCGCCGTCCGTCACGGGCATGGTCAAGAAACTCGCCGAGATGAAACTCCTCCGCTACACGCGGTATCAGGGGGTGGAGCTCACGGAGGCGGGCCAGAAGATCGCCCTGGAGGTCCTCCGCCATCACCGGCTGCTCGAGCTCTATCTCAAAGAGGCGTTGGGATACTCCTGGGACATGGTTCACGATGAGGCGGAGAGGCTGGAGCACGTGATCTCGGAGGAGTTCGAGGACCGGATTGCGGAGGCGCTCGGCTGGCCTGAGATTGACCCGCACGGGCATCCCATCCCCACGAAGGAGGGCATGATCTCCTCGATCGCCGTCCGGGAGTTAGTGGAGGTGGAGGCGGGGCAGTCGGCGACCGTCCGCCAGGTCAGCGACCGCGACGCCGGGATGCTCCGATACCTGGCCGCCCTGGGCTTCTTCCCGGGGGCCACGGTCCAGGTTCTGGAGAAGGCCCCCTTCGAAGGCCCCATGCGGGTCCGCATAGGGGGGGCGGAGCATGCGGTGGGGCGCGAGTTGGCCAGGCACGTTCTCGTGAGCGCGGGGGCGCCCGCAGAGGCGTGACCCGCCTTCTAGGAATAGGAGCGAGGCACCTTATGAATATGAAGAGGATGTGGAAGGGGATCATGGAGCCACTCACCCGGCGGGGGTTTCTGTACGGGGCCGGCGCCGGCTCGCTGGGTCTTCTGGGGCACCGCCTGCTGGGGCGGGAAGGAAAGGTTCCGACGCTCCTCGCCCCGGGTGCGGCCGAAGCGGCAGTGGGAGGGGAGCACCACGGCCAGTACGACGCGGCCCACGGGGCGGCCGGCACCGCCGGGCGGGTTGTGAACCCCTGGCCCTCCGGCAAGGGCATGGACCCGATGAAGTTCCTGACGACCTTCGATACCGGGACTGTGACCCGGTTGCCCAACGGGAAAATCCAGCGGGAGTACCGGATCGTGGCCCTGGACGCGGAGGTCGAGGTGGCCCCGGGTGTCCGGTTCCCCGCCTGGACCTACAACGGCACGGTCCCGGGCCCGACTCTCCGCTGCACCGTGGGGGACCTCCTCAAGGTCCACTTCCTGAACGAGGGGAGCCACCCCCACACCATCCACTTCCACGGCATCCACCCGGCCAACATGGACGGCGTCTTCGAGCAGGTCCCACCCGGGGGCCAGTACACGTATGAGTTCCCGGCCGACCCCTTCGGCATGTTCCTGTACCACTGCCATACCATGCCCCTGAAGAAGCATATCCACAAGGGGCTCTACGGGGCCTTCATCGTGGACCCGCCCACCTCTCGACCCAAGGCGACCGAGTTCGTCATGGTCATGAACGGGTTCGACACCGATCTCGATGGGGAGAACGAGTTCTACACCGTCAACGGGGTGGCCAACTACTACGCCGAGCAGCCCATCCCGCTGAAGGTGGGGGAGCCGGTCCGCATCTACCTGGTCAACATCACGGAGTTCGACCAGATCAACTCCCTGCACGTCCACGCGAACATGTTCCGGCTCTACCGGACGGGGACCAGCCTCACCCAGTACGAGGTGACGGACACCGTCATGCTCTGCCAGGGAGAGCGGTGCATCCTGGAGTTCACGTACAAGACCCCCGGCCGGTACATGTTCCACGCCCACCAGAGCGAGTTCGCCGAGCTCGGTTGGATGGGTTTCTTCGACGTGACCGCCTGAGGAGGGGTGCTGATGCAGGATCGCGCGCGGAGCGGGGCGGATGAGCGGGCGCCGGGCCGGCTGAAGCGGGTGCCGGCTGCGCTCCTTTTCCTGCTGCCCCTCCTGGTCCTTGCGGCCGTGGTGGTCCTCTTCCTCAGGCAGGAGGAGGCGCTGGTCGGCCCCTCGCCCGTTCCCCCCGACGCCCTCCAGAAGCTCCAGTTCGAGCGGGTGACCTTCGAGCCTGGCCTCATCCGGGTGGCCGTCCGCAACAGCGGCCCCGCGGAGGTGACCGTCGCCCAGGTGCTGGTGGACGAGGCCCTCTGGCAATTCGCGGCGCACCCCGGACCCGCCATCCCGCGCCTTTCGCGGGCGACCTTCACCATCCCCTATGACTGGATCCCGGGGGACCCGGTGGAAGTGAGGCTCATCACCTCCGTCGGCCTCGTCTTCAAGGCGAGCGTCCCTATCGCGACGACCACCCCGGTTCCCACCTGGCGGGCGGCGGGCGGGTTCGCCCTCCTGGGCATCTACGCGGGGGTCATCCCGGTCTACCTGGGCCTCCTGTGGCTCCCGTTCCTCAGGCGCCTGGAGCGCCGCTGGCGGGATGTGCTGGTGGCGGTGACAGCCGGCATCCTTCTGTTCCTCGGGGTGGACGTGATGCGGGAGGCGCTGGAGGTGGCGCAGCGGATCCCGAGCCTGTTCCAAGGGGTGGCGCTGGCGGCAATCGGGCTCACGCTCGGGGTCCTGGGTCTCGCGGCGGTCGGACGGGCAGTCGGGGCCGATGCCGAAGGCATCCAGGGCGAGGCCGGGCGCCGTGCGTTGGCGTACCTCGTCGCCCTTGGGATCGGCCTGCACAACATGGGGGAGGGCCTTGCCATCGGCACGGCCTACGTCCGGGGGGAGATGGCGCTCGGGGCTCTCCTGGTCGTCGGGTTTACCCTGCACAACGCCACGGAGGGGTTCGGAATCGTGGCCCCCATCTCCCGGGACCGGACGGCGGTCCGGCACCTCCTCTGGATGGGCGCCCTGGCGGGGGGCCCCACGGTCGCCGGGACGCTCCTGGGTGGCTTCACCTACTTTGACCCGCTCGCCGTCCTCTTCTTCGCCCTGGGGGGCGGGGCCATCTTCTACGTGATCGGCCTCCTGGCCCGCCTCCTGCAACGGGGGTTCACCGGGACCGGAGCCCTGAGTCAGGCGGCGGGCGTGGCGGCCGGGCTGCTCGTCATGTATGGGACCGGGCTTCTTCTCGCCCGGTAGGGAAGGTGATGGATATGCGGCTCTCCGAGCTAATTCGACGGTTGCGCAGCACGCGGGGATGGAAAGGAAAGCGAGCGTTCGGGGTGGCCCTCGCCGCATCGCTGCTGCTTCTCACGGCCGCCTTCGCTCTCCCCTGGGGGCGGCCCGCTGCGCCGGTTCGGGAGGTCTTGCTGGAAGCCCGCGGGATCACCTGGAGCGGAGGGAACCCGACCCTGACCGCGCGGGTCGGGGAGCGTTTGCGGATCACGGTGCGCAACGCCGAAGCAGGCCCCGTCCCCCACGATCTGCGCCTGGTGGGGCCTGGCAGTGTCACGACCCGTCTCCTCCAACCCGGGGAGGAGGTCACCCTCGAGTTGCTCCTGGACCGTCCCGGGCGGTACGCCTATGCCTGTTCCCTTCACCCCGGCCTGATGGATGGGGTGATCGAGGTCCAGGGCCGCTAGCCATCTCCCCCGGGAGAAGGGGATGGCTGGTCGGTGCCTCGACGCTCTTCCAAGGCACCGGTGGGAGATCCCGCCGGTGCTTTTCTGTGTGGCGGGGTCCCCCCGCCCGGCGGGTCGGGTCCAGTTGGCTTGCGGCCCTTTGGCTCGTGCATGCGGCTTTCCCGTGAGGGACCCGATTTGGGTTGAGAAGCGCCTGCACCCTTGCTAGAAATACAAGAGAGTGACCCGAATCCTGGGGGAGGGCGGATGGCAGACGGGAAGGCGGCGCAGGAGACGGGGCAGGGAGGCCGGGGCGGAGCTTTCCTCAATGCCCAGCGCTGCGCCGAGCTCTTGGTGGAGGCTCTGACCACCCACCGGGGCCTGCGGGCCGTGGAGGTGGACCGGACGCGGGCCACCATCACGCTCCGGTTCGAAGCCGACCGGCTCTCCCAGCGGTCCGCCGAGCGCCTGGCCGGGCGCCTGGCCCGGGACTTTGGCCGCCGCCTGGGGGGGTGGGACCTCGCCGAGGCCGCCTCGGCCTGCGCCGACTGTGCCAGCAATGTCCGATCCCGACCCGATGCCTGGGCGGAGGGACTCGAGGTCGTGCTGGATCAGGAGGCCGGCCTCATCCGGGTGGCGCACCGGGACGGCCAGCAAGGGCTCGCCGAAGTCCGCCGCCCCCTTGCGGCCCCGCCGGACCTCTCCCCCGAGAGAGCATGGCGTCGGCACACCCGGGCCTTCCGGTCCGGTGCCTGCCTCCTCCTCCTGCTGGCGGGGGCGGGGGCATCCTGGCTGGAGTTCCCCCTCGCCGTGAGTCGCTCCCTGTACGCCCTCGCCTATCTCACCGGCGGCTTCCTGGAGGCCCGGAACGCCATCCGGTCCCTGCGCGCCGGCGTCTTCGACGTGAACGCCCTCATGATCGCCGCTGCGATCGGCGCCGCCGTCATCGGGCAGTGGGCCGAGGGGGCCGTTCTGCTCTTCCTCTTCTCCCTGAGCAACGCACTCGAGGCCTACGCGATGGACCGGACCCGCCAGGCCCTCCGGGCGTTGATGGCCCTGCGGCCGGCCGAGGCGACGCTCCTGAAGGAGGGGGGAGCGGTCCGCGTGGCGGTGGAGGACGTCACCATCGGCGATCGAATCCTGGTGAAGCCCGGGGAGCGGATCCCGGCCGACGGGAGCGTCCTGGAGGGGCACTCCGCCGTGGACCAGTCTCCCATGACCGGCGAGTCTGTCCCGGTTCCGAAGGGGATCGGGTCGGGCGTGCTCGCCGGAACCATCAACGGGCAGGGGACCCTGGAGATCCGGGTCAGCAAGCCCCACGCGGAGA
>CAZRDA010000079.1:0-5915 GCA_964598715.1 uncultured bacterium
GGTTCCCCACGGGGCCCGGGGGCCGGGGCGGCGCCGGCGACAGGACCCGGACTTTGCCACTGTGATTCTGTCGTTTGTATTAGAAATGCCCGCCGTCTATCACTCCACGCACTTGAAGAGCGTCTGGGGCTGGATGGGGAGAAAGATCGGAACAGGCGGGAAGTCGCGCGGCTGGTGGGCGAACCTGGGCTTGAACCAGGGACCCCCTGCTTGTAAGGCAGGTGCTCTCCCACTGAGCTATTCGCCCGGGAGGCGCAGCGGTGGCGGCACAAGGCCAAATTCAGCGCCAGTATACCGGCGGCCCCGGGACTGTCAAGGCGACGCGGCGGCCGGGGCGACGCCAGGGGGCCGCTGCTCATTTTTTTGTTGGACACGGCACCCTCTCCCCCGCGGTATAATTCCATTCGCCAGCAGGGGAGAGGAGGCCACGATGTCGTTTGTGGATCTGCACGGGAAGAACAGGAAGCAGATCTTTGAGGGGGTGAAGACGCAACTCGCCTTTGGGGAGCGGCTCATGCTCTCTCTCGTGACGCTGGAGGCGGGCTCGACGGTCCCGATGCACAGCCACCCCCACGAGCAGGCCGGGTTCGTCGTCGAGGGAGAGCTGGACTTCACGATCGGCGAGGAGACCAGACGCCTGAAGCCGGGCGACTCCTACATCATCCCGGGGAACGTCCCGCACGGCTGCGCCGCCTGCGCCGGTCACGCCCTGGTGCTGGACATCTTCTCCCCCGTCCGCGAGGAGTACAAGACCTGATGGCGGGTCAGCACGCCGAGGAGGACCGGAGGTCCGGCGAGGTCTCCGCACCGGGCGCGACATGACCCCCTCTCCCGAGAAGGCCCGCATCACCTACTGGGGGCACGCGACCACTCTCATCGAGCTGGACGGCGTCAGGATCCTCACCGACCCCGTCCTTCGGAATTTCCTGAAGGGCCTGCGGCGGGCCGTGGAGGTCACCCCGATCGCCGCGGACCTTCTCCCCCTGCACCTCATTGCCATCTCGCACGCCCATTACGACCACCTGGACCGGCCGTCTCTGAAACGCCTCCCTCCCGACACCCCGCTCCTGCTGCCGCCGGGGCACGCCCGCATCGCCCGGCGGCTGGGATTCCCGCTCGTGGGGGAACTCAGAAGCGGCGAGAGTGTCCGGATCGGGCCGGTGGAGGTGGTGGCGGTCCCGGCGAAGCACGTCGGGGGGCGCTCGCCCCTGAATCCCCGGGGGACCCCCCACGGGTTCATCTTCCGGGGGAGCCGGGCCACGGTCTATTTTGCCGGGGACACCGGCTTCTTCTCCGGCCTCCGGACGATCGGCACGCGGTTCCGTCCCGACGCGGCCCTCCTCCCCATCGGCGGCTACCGGCCCCTCTTCAAGAAGTGGCTCCGGATGCACCTGAGCCCGGCGGAGGCGGTGGAAGCCATCCCGCTCCTCGGGGCAAGGGTGGTGGTCCCGATCCACTGGGGGACCTTCAAGGTCTCGGCGGAGCCCCTCGAGGAGCCGGTCCGACTCCTGCGGGACCTGGTCCGCCAGAACGGCCTGCAGCGGGTCGTGCGGATCCTGCAGCCCGGCGAGAGCGTGAGTCTCTAGGACGTATTGGCCGACCGTGAGCGTTCAGCAAGAGATTCGCATCGGCGGGCTCGGGCCGTTGTCGGCGCCGGGGATCGTGTGGGCCGGTCGGGAGCTCCGCGACGGCATGGCACTGGCGGCTCACCGGATCAACGAAGCAGGCGGCGTGGCGGGGAAGCCGTTGCGGATTCTCTTCGAAGACACGATGGGCACCCCGGCCGGAGGCCTGGGCGCGGTCCATAGGCTGCTCCGCATGGAGGTCCACGCACTCGCGGGCGAGTTCCACAGCGTTGTCGCCGACGCGGTTGTGGAGCCCGTGCACCGCGCCGGGCTGCCGTTCGTCTGCGCGTCCGCCACCCTCGACGCGATTACGGCGCGCCGCCTCCCCTCGGTGTTCCGCGTCGCGCCGCCCCAGTCATACGGATGGCTCGCCTACGCAGAGTTTCTTCTTTCCCAGGGCTTCCGCCACGTCGTCGCGTTCCAGGAAGAGAGCCTCTACTGGAATCGCGGGTCGCGAGTCATCGAGGCCCGGCTGCAGGCCTCCGGCGTCCCCTTCACCCGCGTGCCGGTCCCGGCCGAAACCCCCCAGGCGTCCGCGCTGGTCCGACACCTGGAAGGAATCATGGCGGGCGCCCCGGCCCCGGACATCGTCCTTCTGCTCGTCGCCTACCCAGAGCCGCTGCGGTCGCTCGTCGGCGAGCTGCGAACCCGCGGGCTCTTCCCCGCGGCCGTGATCCTTGGCGACCCCGCGGGACGCACGGTGTTCCCGGACTGGTGGGACGTGGCCGGGGGCGACGCGACGAGCGTGCCCTTCCTCGCCTACGCCCGGCCCGGGGAATTCGCCCCCGAGGGCCGCCGCGCCGCGGAGCAATTCGAGAGGGAGCACGGCCGCGAGCCCACCTTCGTGGCCCTCGAAGGCTATGACAGCGTTCTCGCGGTTGCCCGCGCGATCGAGGCCGCCGAAGGCACCGACCCCTCGCAGGTATGCGGGGCTCTCCGCCGGCTGGAAATCGGGGGCACGCGCGGCCCCATCGCTTTCGCGACCCAGTCCGAGGGCGTCGTGCACCAACAGTGGAGGTGGCCTCCCGTCTGTGTGGTGGCCTACCGTCAGCCGCGCCAGCGCTTCTCCACCGCCGTCCTGCTCTGGGACGCCGAACGCGGCCGGACGGGCGCGACCCCACTGTAGGATATCCCATGCGCTTCCCGACGATGCACCGGGTGCGGCAGCGCTTCGAGCAGCACGCCGTGGCAGATCTGCGCGGGGCGGTTGGTGCCGAACTGGAACGGATCGGCCTTCAGGCGCGCATCCGCCCCGGGATGGCCGTCGCCGTGGGCGTCGGGAGCCGGGGCGTCGCCAACCTCGCCCTGGTCACACGGGCCGTGCTCGACCGCCTGAAGGCCTGGGGGGCCGCCCCCTTCATCGTCCCGGCGATGGGGAGCCACGGCGGCGGCACGGCCGAGGGACAGATCAAGGTCCTCGGGACCTACGGGGTGACGGAGGAGGCGATGGGGGTCCCCATCCGCTCCTCCATGGAGGTGGTGGAACTGGGGACGATGCCCTGGGGGCTGCCGGTCCTGGTGGACCGCATCGCCGCCGGCGCGGAGGGGATCGTCCTCATCAACCGGATCAAGCCCCACACCAACTTCACGGGCGACGTGGAGAGCGGTCTATTAAAGATGCTGGCAGTCGGGCTGGGGAAGCACCGGGGGGCGCAACTGGCCCACCGGGCCGCCGTGGACGTCTCCTTCAACCGGATGATCCCGGAGATCGCCCGCTTCTCCCTGAGCCGGCTCCCGGTCCTCTGCGGGGTCGGGCTCGTGGAGAACGCCCGGCACGAGACGGCGGCCGTCCGGGCCATCCCGGCCGCGGCCCTCGAGGCGGAGGAGAGGGCGCTCCTGAAGCAGGCCCGGGCCCTGGCGGCCAGGATCCCCTTCGAGTTCCTCCACCTGCTCGTCGTGGACGAAATCGGAAAAGACGTCGCCGGAACCGGGATGGACCCCAAAGTCATCGGCCGGATGTACCTATACCCAGAGGAGGAGCCGAAGGGCCCCCGGTACATGCGGATCCTCATACGGGACCTCACGGCGCGGACCCACGGGAACGCTGTGGGGATGGGGTTCGCTGACTTCGCCACCCGGCGACTCGCCGACAAGGTGGACTTCAAGGCCACCTACACGAACTCCATCACCAGCTCCTCCCCGGTCCGGAGCCGGATGCCGATCATCCTGGACACGGACCGGGAGGCACTCGAGGTGGCGCTCTCGACCATTGGTCTGACCCCGCCGGAGCAGGCCCGGGTGGTCCGGATCCGGAATACGCTCGCGCTGGAGACTTTCCTCGCCTCCGAAGCCCTCTTGGGGGAAGTCCGGGCCAACCCCGCCCTGGAGATTCTGGGCGCCCCCTGGACCTTCACCTTCGACGGCGCCGGGACGCTGGTGGACTGACCGATGCGCATCTGCGTATTCGGAGCGGGCGGGGTCGGCGGGTACTTCGGCGGCCTCCTGGCCAGGAGCGGGGCCGAGGTCACTTTCCTCGCCCGGGGTGAGCACCTCCAGGCCCTCCGGGCCCAGGGGCTCACCCTCCGGACCGTCCGGGAGGCCTTCACGATCCCGGTGAAGGCCACGGACAACCCGCGCGCGGCGGGTCCCGTGGACCTGGTCCTCTTCTGCGTGAAGTCCTACGACACGGAGGCAGCGGGCCGAACGCTCCCGGATCTCCTGGCTCCCGGGGGGAGCGTGCTCTCCCTCCAGAACGGCGTGGACAACGAGGACAAGCTGGAGGCGATTCTGGGGAAGGGCCGCGTGCTGGGGGGCGCCGCGTACATCTGGTCCATCATCACCGGGCCCGGGATCATCACGCAGACCGGGGGGGCGTGCAAGATCGTCTTCGGGGAACTGGACGGGTCCAGCACGGAGCGCGCCCGGCGAATCTTGGAGGCGTGCCAGCGGGCCGGCTTCCCTTGCGAACTCACGGCGAACATCCGGAAGGTCTTGTGGGAAAAGCTCCTCTTCATCTGTGCTCTCGGTGGGATGACGGCGCTGACGCGCCTCCCCCTGGGCGAGATCCTGGCCTGCCCCGAGACGCGGGAGATGTTCCGCGGGATCATGGCGGAGATCCACACCGTGGGCCGGGCCGAAGGCGTTGCCCTGGACGAGGACCTGGTTCCGCGGACGATGACCTTCGCCGAGGGCCTGGACAAGGCCGGGCGCTCTTCGCTCTACCAGGACCTCACGACGGGCCGGCGCCTGGAGTTAGACACCCTCAACGCGAAAGTGGTGGAACTGGGTCGCCGCCACGGGATCCCGACGCCCATGAACTTTGCCGTCACTGCGTGCCTGCGACCCTACGCCCGTGGCGCCGGCGAGGCTCGGGGCATTTCGTAGCGGCCGATCCCCGGGGACCTCGCTCACTGCCTGATCCTCTCTCCCCAGCCGCGCGCTCGTCGAATTTTTTGCTTGACACAAGGTTTCCGTCTTTCTACATTTAACCACATGGTTAAATATTCATCGCACCTCCTGGATGCAACCTTCTCCGCGCTGGCGGATCCGACCCGCCGGGCAATTCTTGCGCGGCTGGCGCGTGGAGAGTCGTCGGTGACGGGATTGGCCGAACCGTTCGACATGTCCCTTCCCGCCATCTCGAAACATCTCCGGGTGCTCGAGAGCGCCGGCCTTCTTGCCAGGGAAAGGGACGGCCGGGTCCACCGCTGCCGCCTCGTTGCCGGACCCATGAACGACGCCGCCGAGTGGATCGCCGGCTGCCGTCGGTTCTGGGAGGAGCAGTTCGAGGCGCTTTCCAAGTACCTCACGGAATCGAAGAAAGAGGAGGACCAACCGTGGCCAGCCCGAAGGCGAGCCCCGAAACCACCCTCCACCTCACGCGGACCTTCGCCGCCCCGCGGGAGAAAGTCTTCCGCGCGTGGACGGAGCCGGAGGAGCTGAAGCGCTGGTGGGGCCCCGAGGGGTATGCGACGCCGATCGCCGAGGTGGACCTGCAGGTGGGGGGCAAATACCGTCTCGGGATGAGGAAGCTCCCGGAGGGGGATCTCTTCTACCTCGTCGGAACGTACCGCGAGGTTCGGCGTCCGGAGAAGCTCGTGTACACGTGGTCCTGGGAAGGCCAGGCGGATTTCGGTGAGACCCTCGTCACCGTCGAATTTCGCGACCGGGGACCTTCGACCGAGGTTGTCCTGACGCACGCACTCTTCCGAACCGAGAAGGCGCGGCAGGACCACGACAAGGGCTGGAACGGCTGCCTCGACCGGCTCGCGAAGGCGTTGAGCGAAGCCTGATTCGAAAGGGAGAGTCGCATGAGCCCCGGCGACGACAAGGAGGATGACAATGCCGAAG
>CAZRDA010000079.1:5925-7369 GCA_964598715.1 uncultured bacterium
CAACTTCTCACCACTCACACCGCGAAAGGAATCAGCCATGACAGAGAAAGAAACATTCTTGAACACCTGGGAACGCGAATTCCAGACAACGGTCAAGGTTCTCAAGGCGTACCCCCCGGGCAAGCTCGATCTGAAACCCCATGAGCGCTCCCGGTCCGCTCGGGAGTTGGCCTGGACCTTCGTCGTGGAAGAGAAGGTGATTGACGGCATCATTGCGGGGAAGATTGACTTCCAGAACCTCCCGCCGGCGCCGGCAACCCTCCAGGAGATCCTGACGGCGTATGAGAACACCCACAAACAAATGGTGCGCAAGGTGAAAGGACTCCGCGCGGACGTGTTCAACAAGACCATCCCGTTCCCCGTGGGCCCGAAGAAGATGGGGGACGTGCGACGCGGGGATGTCTTCTGGACCATGCTCCTGGATGGGGTCCATCACCGGGGGCAGTTCTCGGTCTATCTCCGCATGGCGGGGGGCAAGGTGCCGTCAATCTACGGGCCGTCGGCAGACGAGCCCTGGATGTAATCGGGATCGCGGCGGGGCTGACGGCGCCGGAGCGGCGGCCCCTCAGCCCCACCGTGGTTCTGTCGGCGCCACCCCTCCCGGGGCTCCCGCAGGGGCGCGCCTCCGGGGTCGCCGGAGCCCGCAGCGAGGGACCCAGAGAAGCTGACCGCCGCCCCCCCGCCACCCCCCCCCAGCAAAGACACACCTCCACCAGGCGGCACGAGCCTTGGCGCAACGCTCGGATTCACCCGATTGCCAGTATAGATATTGACAGCACAGGCAGCGAGTGGTAGTAAGTAAGGACTTACTTCCCAAGGCGAGGAATGTCGCCGATGGCTGAACGCGTCACCGCCCCGCAGCGCCGCCAGTCGATCATCCACGCCGCGCTCACTCTTTTCTCCCAGAAGGGATTCCGGGGGACCACGACCCGAGAGATCGCGCTCGAGGTCGGGGTGAGCGAGGCGACGATTTTCAAGCACTTCGCGACCAAGGAGGCCCTGTACTCCGCCATCATTGACGCCGAGGCACGGGCCGAAGAGGTGCTGGCCGCGGCTTCCGAGGCGGCGACTGCCCGGGACGACCCCGGGGTGCTCACCGCCGTGGCCACGACCATCCTCTCCCGGGTCGAGAAAGACCCGGCCTTCATGCGGCTCCTGCTCTACAGCGCCCTCGAGGGGCACGCCCTCTCGGAGATGTTCTTCGCTACCCACGTCAAGCGCACGCACCGGTTTCTCGCCGACTACATCGCCTCCCGGATCCAGGAGGGGGCCTTCCGCGCCGTGGACCCACTCCTGGCGGCCCGGGGCTTCATCGGGACGGTGATCCACTACCTCCTGATCCACGAGATATTCGGCGTCCCCCGGCCCGCCCACGCGAGCAGTGGGGAGGTCATCGCCCTCTACGTCGAGATCTTCCTGAAGGGACTGCGCCCATGAGGCGACG
>CAZRDA010000080.1:0-7263 GCA_964598715.1 uncultured bacterium
GACGGGCGGAGGGCAGCATCAGACCGGCTATTTAACTGGGCTTAACTAATCCTTGGGGGGGAAGCGAGTGTTTTCATTAATTAAACGGAAATTGGCCCTTCACAGAACAAAAAGTAATTACAAGGAATATGGCACTGAATTGAGGGAGTTCAATCTTCCAGCCTATGGAACTGTAAAATACGCACAATGGCTAAATCCCTGTGAAGGCTTGAAAGATATATCAGAAAGTAGAATTGGCTTTTTTTCCACATTCGTACATACCGGTGATTTTGCTATCGACGTTGGCGCGCATACTGGAGATACTACGATTCCATTAGCGCTTGCGGTTGGCAAACAAGGTACAGTTCTCGCGCTGGAACCCAGCCCAGTCGTATACAAAATACTATTTCAGAATGCCAACCTAAATCAAGATAAGACAAATATTATCCCGCTATGTGCTGCGGCAACACAATATGATGGTGAATTCTTCTACAACTCTTCTGAACCTACATTTAATAATGGGGGAATATCAGAGAGAGTCAGTTCTCGCCATGGCAAGTATGCTTTACCAGAGAAAGTGCAAGGTATTCACCTGGGCAATTACTTGAGAGCTAATTATCAGAACAAACTCAGCAGATTCTCTTTTATTAAAATTGATACAGAGGGTGGTGATTATGATGTTATGCTTTCTCTTTCAGGAATCATCAATGAGATCCACCCCATAATTGTTGCTGAGTGTTTCAGGAAATGGCGAAACAGAATCCGATATCGCTTATTCGATTATTTGGTTTCATGCAATTATTCCGTTTATCATGTTTCAGATTTTACATCCGCAGGTGTTTTCACACAACTGTCAAGAACAGATATGGCCAAATGGAGACATTATGATTTTTGTGCTTTGCCACATGGTAAATCGCCCATTAACAAAAAGAGCCCCTAACCATCGGGTAGACGCTGACTGTATTGCCTCCGAGGCGTAGCGAGAAACCTGTGGTTTAGCGTAGTGGCGTTGTTGAGTTGTCGCGGCCTTGATTTTGTCACTGGTTCTCACAGCAGCCCTTTCTCGATCGCAAAACAAGGTAAGATTTTGCCCTTTTGCGGAGTTTCACTTGATTCCATGTGGCGGAGAAAGGATTAGTCGAACTATGTGCTTCAGCCAACCGTGAGCCGCCGCGCGGCTCGCGGGGGCGGAGCTCAGACGTTAGATGACCATGAGAGGAAATCGAAATCCCATGGGTCGATGTGTAGGATGCGGTGTATCGTGAATGATGTATGCATCATTGTGGAAAGCTGCTCAGCGAGTCCATGGCAACGCCGAGGCGTGGAGGCAAGACGCCAGCAGTGGAATGGCGCGGGCGAAGTAGTTCTGGCTGCTGCGCCGATCCAGGGGGTTTCGTGGCCCTGGTTATACATGGCCGAAGGTAATGTCTTGCGCGTTAATCAGTAGGTCGTCCGGAGCGCGACCCATGCCGTTACTAAGGAAGGGAACGACCCTTATGGAGACGGTGGTGGCGCGGATCCAACAGCATCCTCGGGGGAGTGTCCTCGATGCGGGGACCGGTAAGGGCGCGCTGGCGCGGTCGTTGGCGACCGCGGGGTTCCGCGTGTGCGCCTGCGACATCCTTCCAGAGCGGTTCGGGCCGCCGGAGGGGGGCGTGCAGTTCCAGGAGGCGGACCTCAACGCACCGCTTCCCTATCGCGACAACACCTTCGACTACGTCTGCTGCACCGAGGTGATCGAGCACGTGGAGAACCCCTTCGCCCTCCTCAGGGAGTTCTGGCGGGTCCTCAAGGAGGGCGGAATCCTGTTTCTCTCGACGCCCAACATCCTGAACGTCTCGTCGCGCGTGCGCTTCCTCCTGGAGGGGGCCTACGAGTTCTTCAAGTATCCGGTGGTGGAGTGGGCGGAGACCGGGACAGGAGACCTGCATCTGTACCCCATCAGGTACCACGAGCTGGAATACTACCTGACCCACTGCGGCTTGCAGATCGAGGAGGTCTTCAGCAGCACGCTCCATTACCAGCGGCGGCTGCTATTCTTTCCGCTGGAGTTCCTGATGCGGACCCAGATGGCGGTCAAGAATGTCCGGTCCTCGCGCCCGAAGGAGATCAGTACTGCTCGCCTGTATCGGATCCTTCGGACCGGCGAACTCCTCTACGGCGAGCATCTCATCATGAAGGCGCGAAAGGTGCGAGGCCGGCCAGGTGTGTTTGATCCGGTGTGCACCCCATTCGGCCTTGTCCGATCGTGACCGCGACGGATTCGCCGTGTTGCTGCGTGCGGTCAAGGTTCTCATCGAGAGAGCGAACTGATGCGACCTCTTTTGTCGGCCACGGTTATCACCCTGAACGAAGAACACAACATCCGTGAGTGCTTAGACAGCCTCGCTTGGGTGGACGAGTTGGTGGTGGTGGACGCCGGGAGCACCGATGGTACCAGAGAGATCTGCCGGGAGTACACCGAGAAGGTGTTCGTGAATCCCTGGCCGGGGCATTATCAGCAGAAGAATTTCGCCCTGGATCGCACGACGCATGATTGGGTCCTGAGCATTGATGCTGACGAGCGGATCTCGCCGGCCCTGCGGCAAGAGATTCAGGACGTGCTCGGAAGCCCCGATCGAGCGGATGGCTATACCATCCCCAGACGGAACATTTTTCTCGGCCGCTGGATGCGGCACGGCGGGTGGTATCCGGACCGGGTCCTCCGGCTCTTTCGGAAATCCCATGGGCGCTTCGGCGGGATCAATCCGCATGACCGCGTTGAACTGCGAGGGCGGCCGGGGGAGTTGCAGGAACAGCTGCTGCACCTCACCTATCGGTCCGTGGCCCAGTACATTGACAAGCAGTACCGCTACGCCTGCATCGCAGCCCAGGAACGGCTTCGACGCCGCCCTGACACCAGGGTGGGCGTGCCCACCCTGGCTGTGCGCCCCCTCCTCAAGTTCCTGGAGGTCTACGGGCTGAAGCGCGGTTTCCTGGATGGGACCTATGGTCTGGTCACCGCGACGTTCGCCGCCTATTTTGCCTTGGTGAAGTATTCTCGCCTCTGGGAACTGATCGAGAGAGAGGCGGAGGGGAGATGAGTACGACCCTGACCGCCGTTGTCATCGCCCTAAACGAGGAGGCACATCTGCCAGCGTGCCTGGCGTCCCTTGACTGGGTGGACGAACTCGTCGTGGTGGATGCGGGAAGCACTGACCGCACTCAGGAGATCGCCCGGCACGCAGGCGCGCGCCTCTTCATGAACCCCTGGCCCGGGTACGGGCCCCAAAAGAACTTCGCCTTCGAACAGGCCCGCGGCGAATGGGTTCTCATCGTTGACGCCGACGAGCGGGTCTCCCCGGCGCTCCGGGACGAGATCCGGGAGCTCCTCCAGGGCGCGCGTCCCCCCGCATGTGACGCCTACGACGTTCCGCGGCGGAACTATTGGTTGGGTCACTGGTTGCGATGGGGCGGCGCCTACCCGGACCGCCAGATCCGCCTGGTCCGGCGGGGACGGGTGCGGTACAACACTCGGCCGCTCCACGAGGGCCTGTTGATTGACGGTCCTGTGGAGGCCCTTCGCGGAGACCTGATCCACGAGGCGTTCCGGGGGCTGGACGAGCGGCTCCCGAAAGTCAACCGATATACAGATCTTGCAGCGGGCGAGACACTCACGAAGCGACACGTGGTCCGGTGGTACGACTTCGTCGCTCGGCCGCTGGCGGTTTTCCTGAAACTGTACGTCGTGAAGCAGGGATTTCGAGATGGCGTTCTCGGGTTCATCTATGCAGGCCTGAACAGCTTCGCCGCGTTCGCGAAGTACACCAAGATGTGGGAGCAGCTCCGTGAGCGTTGACCGGGTGGGGGCGGCGTGGACGGCCGAGAGGGTCGTCGGAGTTCTGGAGCCGGCGACGCTCGAACGGGGGCTCCGGGGGGCCGTGCTCTTCACGGTGGCCATGCTCCCCCTCTCGGAAGCCGCCAAGAACATCGGCTTTGCCGTTTCCCTCGCCCTGTATCTTGCCCTGCTGTTCCTCTACGACCGCCGTCGCCCCCCGGTCCCGTTGGTCGGGCTCGGCCTGCTCGGCCTTCTGGGAGCCACGGTCCTCAGCGCGCTCGCGTCCGAGTACCCGTACCCTGCGGCCCGCGGGGTGTGGGAGGTCTTCCGCCACGTGAGCTTTTTCTTCATCGTGCTCCGTGCCTTCCGGCTCGACGGGGACATCCGCCGGTTCGTCGGAGCTCTTACCGTCGGAATGGGAGCGGCAGCACTAATTTTTTTCTACCAGTATTTCCTGCTGGGCATGTCTGGCTTTCGCTTCCTCTCGCTCGGGGACAAGAACTCTTCGGCGCAATTCCTGGTCATGCTCCTCCTTCTGCCGCTGAGCGTGCTGGCCGTGGTCCCGGTGAACGTGCGGGACCGCTCGGTCCTGGTGGCTACGGTTCTAATGCTGCTCTTGGTCCTAGGCCTGAGCAATGCCCGGACAATGTGGCTGGCCTTCGTTTCCTTGGGATTGGGTTTGGCCGTTTGGCTACGCCGCTGGTCTATCGCTGCGGCGGTGGGGGGGCTGGTGTTTGTCGTGGCGGCTGTGGCAGTCCAGAACGAGGGCGTACGCGGGCGACTGGATCAACTCTCGAGGGCGGAAGAATTCTTCCAGTTCACCGGGCGGATCTCCGTCTGGGAACAGTCACTGCAGATCTGGAAGGACCACCCGTGGTTTGGCGTGGGGCCGCGCGCCTTCAAGATTGATGACGATGTCACCAAGGATCCCGTCCGCAGCCGGTACGGGCTCGAGGATTACATCGACCATGCGCACAATCTGTGGGTCCACACGGCGGCAGAGATGGGCAGCGTTGGGCTGCTGGCGCTCCTGGGTTGGGTGGCGGCCGTGGCGGTTTTTCTGTGGCGGCTTCGTGGGCTGCAGGGCGACCCTTGGGTGCGCGCCCTCTGGTTTGGGACCGCGGGGGCGTTCGGGGCCATGATGATCGCTGGTGTCACATCTTCAGCGATCGGGTATAAGTATTCGCTGCTTCTGAATGCTGAACTCGCGCTGTTGGCCGGGACCGTGGCTCCAGGGGGAGGGGGTGACGACCCGCGTCGGCAGAGGCCAGAGCTGGAGGACCTGAGCCGGTGAGCGCCACGCACCCGGAGGATGGCAATCGGCTCTTCCTCACCTTCCTGCATCGCGATAGCCGGTTTGCCCGGCCGTTGGTGCAATCATGAGCAGCGAGTCGGAGCGGATCCTGATCCTGGCCATCCGGGCGCTCGGGGACGTGGTCCTGACCACGCCGGTCTACCGGAACCTCCGGCGGGGGTATCCCGCGGCGCGCCTCGATGTCCTCGTGGAGGAGCCTTACGAACCTCTGCTGCGGAACAATCCGTGCCTGGATCGGATCTGGACCGTGGATCGGTCCCGCACCCGGGGCGGCGGCCGGCGGTGGCGGGAACAGGTTGCGCTGATCCGGGCGCTCCGGCGGGAGCGCTTCGACGTCGTGTTAGATCTCTTTGGGGGTCCGCGGAGCGCGATCCTCGCGCGGCTGTCCGGGGCGCCGCGCCGGATCGGGCCGGCGACGCGGGGGCACGGCTGGCTCTATACAGAGCGGCTGAGCGTCCCCAAGGAGGGCCTGCACCTGGTCCGGCAGAAGCTCGAGCTGGCGGGCCCCCTACTTCCCCGAGCCGAGGAACTCCCGCTTGAACTGGTCGTGACGGGGGAGGAGCGGGCGTGGGCGCGCGCCCGGCTGGCACAGGGGGGCGTCCCTCCCGGGGGGACGCTGGTGGGGTTCTTCCCCGGGGCTGGCTGGTGGCACAAGACCTGGCCACCGGAGCGTTTCGCCGCTCTGGGCGATGCCCTGGAGCGCGATCTGGAGGCGACCATTGTGGTCCTGGGCGGGACCCGGGACGTGGCGAACACCCGCGCTGTTGCGGGCCGGATGCGGCGCGCACCCGTGGTCCTGGACAGTCTCACTGACCTCCGCGAGACCATGGCCCTCATAGACGCCGTGCATCTCTTCGTCTCCAACGACACCGGCCCCATGCATCTCGCCATGGGGCTGGGCAAGCCCACCCTGGCTCTCTTTGGCCCGTCGGACCCGCGCAAGTACGGTCCCTGGGGGTCACACGGCGAGGTGGTCTCAGCGTACCTCCCCTGCAGCCCCTGCCCGCAGGGGCAGGACACCTGCCACCTCGTGGGTCGGCAGCGGCAGGAGTGCATGCTGCTGCTGGACGTGGAAATGGTCCGGACCCGGGCCCTCGCGCTCTGGAACCGGACGACGAGCCTGACGACCCATGCCTGAGCCCTTCGAGCGCATCCTGATTATCAAGCTCCGGTACATCGGGGACGTCCTCCTTGCCACCCCCGTCATCCGGAACCTGCGCCTGCACTTCCCCCGAGCCCACCTGGCCATGATGGTCAATGCTGGCACCGATGCGATCCTGCGCCACAACCGGTGCGTGGATGAGATCCTCACCCTCGATCGGGAACACCTCAAGTCCTGGAACCCGCTGGCGCGCCTGGAGGCTCCGCTCCGCTACCTCCGGTGGGTGCGGGCTCGGCACTTCGATTGCGTCGTGGATCTCACCGATGCCGATCGCTCGGCCCTGCTCGCCTACGCGAGTGGCGCCCGGACGCGCGTGGGATTCAACGCGGAGGGCCGCTGGCGCGGGAGGCTTTACACGCACCTTGCGCGGGCGGCCTTCCTCCGGCAGCACACGGTGGACTACCAGCTCGAGGCCGTCCGGGCCCTCGGTCTCGAGATCCGGAGCCGGGAGCTGGAGCTTCCTCTCGCGTCGAGGGGGGAGGCAGCCGCGGCTGCCTGGCTCGCGCGGCAGGGGGTGGGGGAGGGAGCCCCGTTTCTTGCCTTTCACCCGGGGGCCCGCTGGTGGTTCAAGCAGTGGCCGGCCGAGCACTGCGCCGCCCTGGCCGACCGGATCCAGGCTGAGGACGGGCTCCCCGTGATTTTCCTTGGGGGGACCCAGGAACAAGAGTTCCTGATGGCGGTCCGGGCGCGCATGCGGACCCAGTTTCGCGGGGACGCCGGGGGGCTCGAGCTGCTCGAGATGGCGGCGGTCCTGCGGCGCGCCCGGGCGTTCGTCGGCAACGACAACGGGCCCATGCACATCGCCGCCGCCCTGGGGACGCCGGTCGTCGCCCTCTTCGGCCCCTCCGACCCGCAGGAGTGGGGCCCGCGGGGAGCGGGGCACCGGGTGATTTACAAGGAGGGGTACTGCACCCCCTGCATCCACCCGAGGTGCGTCAGGGGGGAGCAGAACTGCCTGCGCGTCATCACCGTGGACGAGGTGGCGGAGGC
>CAZRDA010000081.1:0-7185 GCA_964598715.1 uncultured bacterium
CAGGATCTCCCGCTCCGGATGGCGCGTGACGGCATCCATCAGCCAGCCGATCTCCTCCAGGTCGGCGGTGACACAGGGGAGACCGAGGGCGGTGCAGTTCCCGAAGAAGATCTCCCCGAACGACCCGCCGACGATCCCCCGGATCCCCCAGCGCCGCAGGGCCTCCGGTGCGTGCTCCCGGGAGGAGCCGCAGCCGAAGTTCAGGCCGACCACGAGGATGGAGGCGCCCAGATACCGGCGCTCGTTGAACGGGTGGTCGGGCTTCTGACGGCGATCGTCCTCGAAGACGTGGGCCTCGAGGCCCTCGAAGGTCACGCTCTTCAGGTACCGGGCAGGGATGATGCGGTCGGTGTCAATGTCGTTCCCGGGCACGGGGATCCCGCGCCCGACGATCTGCCGTCGGACATGCTCCTGGCTCACCGGACCACCTCCCGCACGTCGGGGACTGCGCCTGCGATCGCGGCCGCCGCCAGTGCACCGGAGCCGTTGCCGCGCCGGCTCATCGCGGCCTCCCCCGGCGCCACGGCGGAGCCGCCGCGCGCTCCCCATCGCCGGCAGTAAGGCCCTTACCGGGACTGGAGGGAGGAATGACAGGGCTCTCGGGCTGGCGGTTGGCGACGGCGGAGGCGATCTCGGGCTGCTTGAGCAATTCGTGCACGAATCGCGGCTCGGCAGAGACCACGAACGACCCCAGGTGGCGAAAGACGTTAAAATCTCTTGCCCCGGTCCCGACCAGGCCCTTGACCCGCGACAGGAGTTTCCGGGTCAGCGTTTCGGTCCGTTCCGGCGAGAGGATCTTCCTGGATGAACGGCTCGCGCGCAGGCGGCACACCGCCTCCACCACGGTGCGAGACACCCCGGCGGCCTCGAGCTGCCGCAACAGTTCCGAATCGGCTTTCACCTGCGACTTTTTCCGGGGCATCTCCCGATCCCTCGTGCCGGGCCAACTGACGTCGCCTGACGGCGACGTGATCACCGCGCTTTCTTCTTTAACTCGCGGAGGGCCCGAGGCGCGTGCGGAATCCCGCGGTTTCCGCGCTCCCGCGACACCCCCGGTCCCCGAGCGCATGACCGAAAAATGGCCCGCTCCACCTGGGTGGCGGTGGCGTCCGGCCTGGCCTGAAACAGCAGCGCCGCGAGACCGGCCACGTGCGGCGTCGCCATCGAGGTCCCGTCCATCGCCTGCCAGCCGCCCCCCGGCTTCGCCGAAATCACCCCGACGCCCGGCGCGGCGAGATCCGGGACAATCGGATCCTTCTTCCGCGTGAACCGGTGGCTGGAGGAGAAGTCCGCGATCGCGCCCTCCTCATCCACGGCGCCGACGGAGAGGGCCGCGGCGTAGTTCCCCGGCGACCGGCTCGTCCCGGGCCCCTCGTTGCCGACGGCGAAGACGGGCAGGATATTCCGCTCGCGGAGGATCCGGGTGATGGGGAGAAAATCCTCGATGTACCCTCGGAAGCCGAGCGACATACTGAGGACCCGAACCCCCTGCCCCACCGCCCAGTCCATCCCGCCGAGGACCCGCGCAACCGCGTTTCCCCCCTCGATCACGATAGCGCTGGCGAGCGTGGCGCCCGGCGCGACGCCGACGCTCCTTCCGCCAACTTTCCGCCCCGCGATCGTGGCGGCGGTGTGCGTGCCGTGCTCGTCCGTGTCGTGGGGTCTAGGGGGAGGGTGGACCTCCCGGCCGAAGTCGTCGAACTCGGTGAAGGCGGCAATCGCTCCTCGCAGCGCCGGGTGCCGCCCGTCGGCGCCGGTGTCGAGATGGCCGACCAGAACGCCTTTCCCCGTGACGCCCTCGGCCCAGAGTGCCGGGGCATCGAGGAATCCGATCCCCCACGTGACCCGGGTCCTGAGCGCTGCCGCGGCGACGTTCCGGGGACGGATAAGGCTCAGGACCGGCGCCGACAGGACCCGCTCCACCCGGTCCCGGTCGGCCCGCAGTGCAGTGTACCCTCGCCGATCCACCGTCCCGAGGGCGATCCCGAGATGCTTGAAGTACCGCACCGGCGGAAGCGGTCCGCCCAGCTTCCCGACGGCCCTCGCCAGGGCGCTGTTCTGGCTCAGGTCTGAGGAGACGAAGTGCTTCCCGAGGCTGACCACGGCCGCGGAGGGATTGCCGGCAACCACGCGCCGTGTCAACACCACGATCACCTGCGCAATCCCTGAGACCCGAAGGTCCCGCAGGATCTGCACGGACACGATACCTCCCCCGGCACGAACGCCTAGAGCACCGTGCCGACCGCGGCCGCGAGCCGCGGCTGACGCAGGTAACTCAGACTGTCGTGGGGGCTGCTCTTCGGGTTCCTCACCGCGACGTCGGTGACGAACGGCTTGCCGTTCCGCGGAAAGGCGTCCCGCAGCGTTCCGCCCAGCGCGACGATGTCGTCCGGATCGGCGAAGTTCACCCACGCCCGGACACCGGCGGGCGCCCCGAGTTCTCCGCCGGCATCAGGCAGGAGCTGGCTCCTCACGCCCTTGTCAATGGCGAGCGGGCTGCCGGTCGTGATGAACAGGTCAACCGCAAGCTCCGGGTGCGTGTTGAGGATATCATACGCGATGATCGAGCCGAGGCTGTGCGCGATGATGGCAACTGTCTCTCCCTGGCTCGACCGGATCGGGGTGCTCACGCGTTCCATCGTCCTGCGGCGGAGGCCGCTCACGTCGTGCAAGTAGTCATACACGTCCCGAAAGACCAGGCGGACAAACCCCCTTCCGAAGCCGGGGATCCGATCCAGCAGCTCGAGGAGCGGGTCGAGCAGACCGGCGGCGCCCCTCTTGGGCCGCGGGGGAAGCCGCTTCTTCCGGGCCGTCAGCTTCGCCTGGATTTCCGTCGCGATGGCGCGCTCGAACTCCAGGCGCTTCCGCTTCTCCGCCACGCTCGACGGCTGGCGCGCGGCGAGCGAGTAGTCGTCGTACAAATCGCCATAATACGGGAAGAGGATCTGCTCAAGTGCGGGCAGCGGTGAGATTCCGCCCGCGGCAAGCCCGGAGAGCAGGGTCCGCTCCCACTCGCGCTCGAGGGAGAGGGGGTCCTGCCCCTGTTGGCTCCGGCCGTGGACCAGGATCACCGTGACCACGGGCACGACCTGGCAGCGGCGAGACTTCGCGCGCCCCCCCGGTTCACCGGAGCCACTCCCGCACGTCGGCGACCTCGCCCGCAATCGCCGCGGCGGCCACCATGGCCGGGCTCATGAGCAGCGTCCGCCCCGTGGGGCTCCCCTGACGTCCCTTGAAGTTTCGATTGCTGGAGGAGGCGCAGATCTCCCGGCCTAGGAGTTTGTCCTCGTTCATCCCCAGGCAGAGGGAGCATCCGGCCTTCCGCCACTCGAAGCCGGCCTCCAGGAAGATCTCGTGCAGCCCCTCGGCCTCGGCCGCCTTGGCCACCGCCTGCGACCCCGGGACCACGAGCGCGCGGACGCCCCTGGCGACCTTCCGGCCGCGGGCGACCTCGGCGGCGGCCCGCAGGTCGGAGAGCCGCGCGTTGGTGCAGGAGCCGATGAAGGCCACGTTGATCGCGGTCCCTGCGATGGGGCGACGGGACTCCAGGGACATGAAGGCGAGCGCCTCCGCCCACGCGGCCCGCTCCGTCTCGGGCGCCTCGGCGGGATCCGGGATCCGTTCCTTCACCCCGACCGACTGGCCCGGGCTGATTCCCCACGTGACCATCGGTTGAAGCAACCCGGCGTCCAGCCGGACCACGTCGTCGAACGTGGCGCCCGGGTCCGTCGCCATGCGCTTCCACCACGTGACCGCGCGGTCAAAGGCGGCGCCCTGCGGCGCGAAGGGGCGGCCCTTGAGATACTCAACCGTCGTCGCATCGGGATTCACGTAGCCGACCCGCGCCCCCCCTTCAACGCTCATATTGCAGATGGTGAGGCGCTCTTCCATGGTCATCGCCTCGACCGCCGAGCCGGCGTACTCGTAGGCGTAGCCCACCCCGCCCTTGACCCCCAACCGGTGGATGATCGTCAGGATCACGTCCTTGGCGTACACGCCGCGCGACAGTTTGCCCTCCACCCGGATCTGCCGGACTTTCGGCTTGGCCAGCGCGAGGCATTGCGTGGCCAGGACATCCCGGACCTGGCTGGTGCCGATCCCGAACGCGAGGGCGCCGAGCGCCCCGTGGGTGGACGTGTGGCTGTCACCGCAAGCGATGGTCGTCCCCGGCTGGGTCAGGCCCAACTCCGGCCCGATGACGTGGACGATCCCCTGCCGGCCGCTGTCCAGGTCGAAGAGGGGGATGCCGAACTCCTTGCAGTTGCGGACCAGATGAACGGTCATCTCTTCGGCTAACGCATCGCCGAAGGGACGCAGTTGCGAGGCGGTGGGGACGATGTGGTCAATCGTCGCGAAGGTCCGGTCCGGGGAGCGGACCCGCAGATTCGCCTCCCGGAGCATCTGGAAGGCCTGCGGGCTCGTTACCTCGTGGATGAGGTGCAGGCCGATGAAGAGCTGCGCCTGCCCGGAGGGGAGCGTGCGGACCGTGTGGGCGTTCCAGACTTTCTCGAGGAGAGTCCCGGCCATGGTGCGGGCAACTATACCACACCGCGGAGCCGCGCGCTACCGGCGCAAGGGCGATCTCGCGCCGTCTTGCGCGGTGCCGCGAGGCGTCGCGGGGGCAGCCGACGCGACTCACCCCCGCAACTCATTCGAGGCGTCGCGCCCGGCGATGGCCTCTGCCTGGGTGCCTGCCTTGACACCCCGGTCGAACGCCGGTAACGTATCCTCACCCCCCGGGCGCGCCCGTGGCTGGCGCTACACCTGTCGGGAACCTCCGCATCCTGATCCTGCGCGGCGTGGCCTTGCACACGGGAGGACTCTTTCACACTACCCGGGCGCGGCCGAGACCCACTCCACACGGGAGCGGGAGATCCGCGGTGAGGACCGCGCTGACCTGTCGGACTGCGCGCGGCCCCGGCAGGGACAGCCCCTGCCCGTGTCGGCGGCGCTGCCGCATCATCCGGCCCAGGACGTTCCCCTATGACACGATTTGTGCTATCCTTGCGCACAGGGCCATTCGGCCCATCTCCCTGAGGCGTGTGGCGGTGGATGTCGAGTGATGGAGGGGGTCATGAAAACTCTCCAGGCAACAGTCATCGGTCTCCTCCTCGTCGTGGCGGCGACCGAGGCGGATGCGTTGAATCTCAAGGTCCGGGAGGTGCGGCGGAGCCGGGAGGCAGAGGCTCTCAGCATCACGTATGAGGTCGAGAACGCGTCCGTCGAGGCGGTCCGCCTTGAGCGGGCCGAACTGCAACTCAGCGATCCTCTCGGCAGCCGCCTCGATGTCCTCCCCGTGATCGTGTCCATGCATCGCCTGCAACGTGGGGAGGCGGCGTTGCTGCGCGTGCGGGTACCGGAGGCCCGCCTGCGTGAGGCCGCCCTGCTGACCCTCCGCCTCTACCCCTCCCCACCCTTCCTCTTCCCGGTCCGGGAAGACGTCCGGGTCCCCCCGGTCGAGGTCCGGTTTGAAGGGCCTGCGGCGCCCCGCGGCCTCTCCCCGGCGACCCGGCCTGACTGGAGGGCACCCGGCAGGCCAGGGCCGTGGCGCCTGCGCCTGGCCGGGAGCATCCTCGCTCCGTCGGGGGACGCCGTGCTGTTGCTCTATGCCCTGGCAGGCGCCGGCGGGCCGCCCGAGACCCCGGCCATCCTCGAAGTACGATATAGCGCCAACGGCGCCCTGCTCGAGGCCCGGTCCATCCCGGTTCCGGCCGGCCGGGACGGTGAGGCCTACCTGGAGGTCCTGCTTCCCACCGCGGTCGCGCGACGCGTGGATGGGATCGAGGCCCGACTCTTCGCCGCATCGGGGGAGGGAATGGCCGTGCACCCCGTCCGCGTCGAAGGCCACCGCGAGCAGGGGAGCGGCGCTGGGGCGGCCACCGCCTCCCCGGTGCAGCCCCCACCGGAGGCGCGGCCGGCTCTGGACCCAAGCCAGACCGGGGGGAAGCAGCCCCGACCCTTCTGAGCCGCCTCCTCGCACCTCTGCCCGTCTGCCCCTGAGCCGCCACCCTTCAGTCCGGCCGGCGGGGGATCCTGCCCCGCCGGAGGGGGGTTCCATGCAGCGTGACTACGCCCGGGTCCGGGCCCCCGAATTCCCGGAGGGGCGGGAGTGGGTCAACACGGACCGCCCGCTCCGCCTGGCGGACCTGAGGGGCCGGATCGTCCTCCTGGACTTCTGGACGTACTGCTGAATCAACTGCCTGCACGTCCTCCCGATGCTGGAGGCGCTGGAGCGGGAGTTCGGGGACGCCCTCGTCATCGTGGGGGTCCACTCGGCCAAGTTCCCCAACGAGGCAGTTCCGGAGAGCCTGGCCGAGGCGGTCTCCCGCCACGCCATCAGCCACCCGGTCGTCAACGACGCGGACTTCGCCATCTGGCAGCACTACGGGGTTCGGGCCTGGCCCACCCTTGTCCTCGTGGACCCGGAGGGCTACGTGGTCGGGGCGGTGGCCGGCGAGGGGCACGGGCCGGCCCTCCGGGAAACCATCCAGGCGCTCATCGAGGAGCATCGCCAGGCGGGGACGCTCCGGGTGAATGGGCGGCCCTTCTCCCTGCGCCACCCGGCGCCCCCAGCGGATTCCTTCCTCGCCTACCCCGGGAAGGTCCTGGCTGACCCTTCAGGCCGGCGGCTCCTCATCGCCGATGGCGGGCACCACCGGATCGTGATCGCCGACCCGGCCGGTCAAGTCCGGGCGGTGGCCGGCGGGGGGGGAAGCCGGATTCGCCGACGGGGCCTTCGGGACCGCGCGCTTTCGCCATCCACAGGGGATGGCGCTGGTGGGCGAGCACCTCTACGTCGCGGACACGGAGAACCACGCGATCCGGCGGCTCGACCTCCGGGCCCGGACGGTGGAAACGGTGGCCGGGACAGGAGAACAGGCAATGGGCCGGCCCCGGCCGGGGACGGGGCGGTCGGTCGCCCTGAACTCCCCCTGGGACGTGGTCTGCCACGACGGGACCCTGTACGTCGCCATGGCCGGCTCCCACCAGATCTGGGCGATGGACCTGACGAGCGGCGCCCTCACGCCCTTTGCCGGCAGCGGCCGGGAAGAACTCCGGGACGGCTCGCGGCCAGAGGCGGGCTTCAACCAGCCGAGCGGCCTCGCGACGGACGGTCAGGCCCTGTTCGTCGCCGACAGCGAGGCCAGCGCCATTCGGGTCATCACATTTGGAGACTTCGGCCGC
>CAZRDA010000082.1:0-7105 GCA_964598715.1 uncultured bacterium
GCGCCCGGGGGGGGGGCGGCCGGCGGAGCGGCTCCTGGCGGCGCTCGGCCGGGCGGGTCGGGGGCTCAGGACCCGAAAGGAGACCGTCGCGCCAGGCGAGGACGGCGGCCGCGAGCAGGAATCCCAGACCGACGAGGAGGACGCTCCTCTTGATCTTCCCGATGGATCCCCCAAGCATCCTCAGCCAGCCCTTCGCCAGCCCGGCCTTCGCCAGCCAGCCCTTCACCGGTTCAGCCCGATCCCTGAGGCGGCGGGGCGCCTCCCCCTTACGGGGCGCGTCCTCCCGGTAGCCGTACCGGTAGTACTCCAGGTCCTGGTAGTCCGCGCTCACCTCCGAGCGCAGCCCGGTCAAGACCACCCCCAGGACCCGCGCGTGCACGTTCTCCATAAGCGTCTTGACGCGGCGGAGGGCCGAGCGGGCCACCTTCCCGACCCGGTAGATGATGAGGCAGCCGTCCACCTTGGCCCCCAGGACGACAGCATCGGTCACCGGAAGGACCGGGGAGCAGTCGAGGATCGTCAGATCGTAGGCCCCGCGGAAGGCTTGCAGCAGGTCGGCCATCTTCTGGGAGTTGAGGAACTCGGCCGGGTTGGGGGGCGGGTTGCCGCTGGTCAGGATGTGGAGGTTGTCAATCCCGGGGGCCGTGACCACCTTCTCCAGCCCGAGCTTCCCCAGCATGAGGTCGGTGGCGGTCCTGAGCACGTCCGTCCACTCGTGACTCCCGAGGATGACCTCGACCAATCCGGGGTCCTTCGGGATCCCGAAGGCGTGGTGGAGATACGGCTTGCGCAGGTCGGCCTCGACGAGGAGGGTCTTCCGGCCCATCTGGGCCATGCTGAGGGCCAGGTTGATGGCGGTCGTGGTCTTCCCCTCGCTGAGAGAGGCGGAGGTCACCACGATGGTCTTGAGGTCCTTCTCGAGGCGGAGGAACTCCAGGTTCGTGCGGAGGGAGCGGTACGCCTCGGCGATGGTGGAGTTGGGCAGGAGCAGCGAAATCAGAAAGGCGTACCGCTCCACCGTCGCCTCGTCGAGGCCCGCCGCATTCACCCCCTCCAGTTCCTGGATCTCCTTGGCCACATCAATGTTGGGGATCAGGCCCATCACCGGAACCTGGAGGTACGCCTCCACGTCCTCGATGGTCCCGATCGAGGTGTCCAGGGACTCGACCACGAAGGCCAGGACCAGGCCGAGCGTGAGCCCGACCACGAGCCCCACCAGGACCTTGGCCGCCGTCTGGGGAACGTTGCTCGGCCCCCCCGGCGGGATGGCGGGGCGGACGATGCTCACCTCCTCCACCTGTTCCCGCTCCCGGATCAGCGCCTCCTGGTGCTTTCCCTTCAGGAGGGCGTAGAGGTCTTCCTGGACCTTCAGCTCCCGCTGGAGGCGCGCATGCTGGAGGACCGTCTCCGGCAGCTCCCGCTGCTTCTGCTCCAGGGCGGCCAGCCGGGCCGCCATCCCGCCCGCCCGCCCGGCCAACGCCCGCTGCTTGGTCGTGAGCTCCCGGAGGAGCACCTGCCGGACCCCCCCGATCCGGGCCTCCAGGGCCCGCACCTGGGGGTGCCTCGGCAGCAGGTCCACCAGGAGCGCCTCCCGCTCGAGTTGCAGGTCCACCAGCGCGGTGGAGAGCCGGGCCACCACCGGGTCGTCGGAGAAGCCGCCATCGGCGGCCACCCTGGTCGGGATCGGCTGGCGTTCCCGGAGGAGCGCGATCTGGGCGGCGGCATCGGCGGCGGCCACCTGCACGCGCTGGTAGTCGGTTTGGAGGGCCGCCACCTGGTGGAGGGTGGCGCTCGTCTCCTCGGGGAGGGAGACGAACCGCCGCTGCTGCTTCAGCGCCTTCATTTCCTCCTCGAAGGCCCGCAGGCGGCCCCCCACCTCGGTCAATTGCTCCTCGATGAAGAGGCGGGCCTCCCGGATCTGCCTGGTCCGGGTGGCCATGTTCTCCTCCCGGAAGGCCTCGGCCACCGCGTTCGCGGTCCGGGCCGCCTGCTCCCCCTCGGGCGCGGTCGCGGTGATATTGATGATGTTGGTGTTCCCCTCCTGCTCCGCCTTGATCTGGCTCTGGAGGCCGGTGATGACCTGGAGGTGGCTCGGGCTGCCGCGGATCTCGCGGCTGGTGAGGTCAGGCGAGAGGCGACCGAGCTTCTTCGCCGCCCGCTCCATGACCGGGAAGGACTTGATGAGGGCCGCCTGGGTGGCCAGGTTGTCGCCGGAGGAGAAGGTGATGTTCTCCATGAGGAGGCCGGTAAGGGTCGAGGCCTTCTCCACACGGACGCTGGCGACCGCCTGATAGACGAGGCCGGGGTGCTGGAGCTCCCCCAGGATGAACGAGAAAGCGGCAAACGCCAGGGGGACGGCGATGACGACCACCTTCCGCCGGCGGATGATGCGCCAGTAGTCCCGCAGGTTGATCTCGTATTGGGCCACGGCGGGCTAGTCCTTGAGCGTCTCGTACACGATGACGGGCTGCAGGCCGAGGGTCAGGAACTCGAGCGTCGGCCGCAGTTTGGCCAGGAAGGCGTTCCAGTTCCCGATGCCGCTGCGGGGGACGATGACGATGTCCCGGGATCTGACGGGGACGTCGTGCCGGAGGTCGCCGCGGCCCACCAGGGCGTCCACGTCGGCGGTGAGCACTGTCGGCCCGTCCCGGAAATTCCCCCGGACGATCCGGGTCTCGCCCGCCGCCAGGTCGGTGATCCCGCCGGCCTCCGCGATGACCTCGGAGAGCGTCATGTCAACCCGATAGGGGACGACCCCCGGCTTCTTGACCTCGCCGAAGACGAACACCTTCCGCTCGGCCCCGGGCGGGCGGGTGGGGACGAAGACCACGTCGCCGGCGTCCAGGACGAGATCCCGGGACAGCCCCCCGTCCCCCACCACCGCGAAGAGGTTCACGCTCAGGGCCTGGCCGTCCTCTCGGGTCACGCGGACGCGCTCCAGGTCCGCATCCGGGCCCACCCCGCCGGCGCTCGCCAGGAACTCCGTAAGGCTGGTCCTGCCCCGCAGGGGATAGACGCCGGCCCCCCGGCCCCCGCCGCCGCCCGTCGCCCCGAGGATGGTGACCTTCTTGCTGTTGAACTCTTTGACCAGGACCTCCACCCGCGGGACGCGGTAGTAGGCACTGAGGGCCTCCTCGATCTCCCGGGCCGCCTGCTCGGGCGTCAGCCCCGCGATGGTGATCTCGACGAAGAGCACCGGGATCCGGCCATCCGCGCGGACAGTCATGGTGATGCGGTCCTGACTGACGCCCCGGGCCAGGACAACCTCCACCAAGTCAGCCGGACCGATCCGGTACTGGGGAATCCCGTCCACCATGGTGAACGTGCGGTTCTCCCGAACCGCCGGCGGGGTCGGACCAGCAGGGCGGGCGGGCCGCTCCGGCCCGGCCTCGGCAGGGGCATCGGCTGCGGCTGTCGGATACTGGACGGGGGGGGGAGATGTGGCGCAGCCCCCGAGGGCCAGGAGGAGGCCGACTGCGAGCCCCATTTCGCTCAGGCGAAGCCCGCCATCCGGCCTGTACGTCCACGATGCCATGCTTCGTCTCCCCCTGGGCTACTTGGCCTTCATTTCCAGATAATTCCCGGAGTCTCCTAAAGCAGAATTTGACAAACTGCTCTGTAACTATCCCGCCAGATGCGGGCCCCTACCTTCCCAGAAGCGCACCACCGCGCCACCCTCTTGCAATTTCAGGGCCTTTCGGGTCGGAGTGCCTCACCCCTGCCTTCGCAGGGACCCCGCTAGTTCCGCCGCAATCTGTGCCGTTCGCCGGAGGCATTGCCCGATTTGAAACGGCAGCCTGGGCAGTTCATTGAACGGCCCCCCCACCTCGACGGTCGCCAGAATGGGATTCGGCCAGCAGAGGCGGAGCGCCTCGAGCGCCTCGGCCGGGTGGCGCAGGTACGTCACGATGGAGGTGCGGTGCCTGTACGGGACCCCCCACTCCCAGAGGACCGTGGGGACGAGCCAGGAGGGCAGGTGCTCGGCCCTCGAGGCGACGGGTGTCACGTCCAATTCAGCCCCCAGGAGCCGGTGCGCCAGGCCAAGGGCACAGGCGACCCAATCGCTCCGCCGCCTGCTGCCTCCAAGGCAGTACTCCCAGTCGAAGTCCGCCGGCCGGGACTCCAGCGCCGCCCCGATATCACACAGCCACAGAGGCCGCCAGGCGCCATGGCCGAACATGTGGATGCACAGAAGGCGGAGGTGATCCTCGGGACCCAGGATTCGCACCTCCACCCCATCGAGACGGACGAGCTGGGAGCGGGCGTACAGTTCGTCGAGGGTCCTGTCTATCGGCTCGGTGAATCGCTGGTGCAAGTCCACCGGGCAGGCCGGGGCAGTGCAGGCCACCAGCGCGGCAAGCGCGGCCGAGTGCTGCTCCGGCTGAACCCAGAGGTCAATGTCTCCATAGGGACGCAGGCCCGGCTCCGGGTACAGCCGCGCGACCGCCCACCCTTTGGCGAGGAGCGGCTCCACTCCGGACGACCGGAGGACCGTAATGGTCTGTTGAATTTGGCGCTCGCGGAGAGCCGCCTGGAGGATTTGACGCCGGTATGCCTGCTGAAGCTCCAGGGCCTGGGGGGAGGTCCGGCAGTCAGATGAGCGGACCCGCCACCAGCCCAAACTCCCTCCTCCCGTGCCGAGGAGGAGCGGCGTGACCTCGGCCAGCTCGGCGGGCGAGAGAGCGAGGGGCGGCGGTGACGCGCGCCAGGCGCCGGCGAGGGCCGCTGCCACCAGCTCACCGCGCCGCAGCTGTGCCTTGGCCGTAGCGTTGGCAGGCATGGCATGACCCCCAGTGTTCAGTTACGCACAGTCACAGACCTTGCTGCCGGATATCCACTTACATTTCTTGCATTTGGTAGTGCACCCTTTCGGATCGTCAGTGCACGCCAGGCCTGCGCAGCCATTACAGCTGGAGGTTTTCCCGCTCTCACATGTAGTTTTCAGACAGCCGGACGCCGCCTCGGACGCGGTGGGCGCGACGATGGACGTGACCGCGGGCAGGAGCACCGAGAGAGCGCCCGCCAGGGCCAACTTGCGCATCACCTCCCGCCGCGACAGGCGCGGCGCACCCGCCGGCGGCATCACCCGCTCGCCCAGGAGGTGGGCCCTCCCGAGATGGTCCAGGGCCAGCCAGACCACTGCTTCGTCAACCGGAGATTTCAATTCCTTTCGGAGAAGCGTCGCCAATTTCGCCACGCTCGTCCGCCCGTCGCAGTGGCGCCAGATGAAGGCGGCAGTCCGGTTCAGGCAGTGGGCCTTGTGGCGATTCAGGTCGTACACCAGGACTTCGTCCGGTAACTCCTGAACCACGAGGCGATCTTCCCGCGCGCGGGGTACCATACGTTACCTCCCGGTGGATGGGTTCAGAGGTCTTGGGCCGCGCTGTTGAGAGCCACGGGCGGCGTCCCGCTTTCTTCGGGGCAGCGAACTCGCCCGCTCAACGTGAATCCCGAGCTCCCTGAGGAGCACCGCGCGATCAGCGACCGTAAGCGAGGGCGTTATCGCTTTTTCGAGCGCACCGAGCGTTCCCGTGGAGCCACCCGCCTCGCGCAGGGCGACGAACGCGGCGAAGGTCAATTCGGGATTCCCGAAGGGCGGGACCCTCTCGCCGGCGCCCCTGGCCAGCTCGAGCGGCTCATCGCCGCGAGCGAGCAGGCGGAGAGCCGGGCTGACGGCGTCGAGGATGCTGTCTACGCCCTTCACCGTCGGTGGCCTGTCCGAGAGCGGCAGCGCCCGCCGGAGCACGAGCTCGCCCAGCGCCAGGGCGCGCAGGATGCCCTCGGGGCAGAGGTGGAGTGCGCTCAGGCGATGCGTCGGCGCGAGCGCCAGCAACAGATCATCCACGGCGTCGCGGGGCTGCGAGCGTGACGGCACGGCCAGGCCCATCACCTGCGCGGCGCGTGCGACGACGGCCCCCAGGGAGGCGGGGTCTGCCGCCTCACCCCTCAACGTCTCGGCAAAGGTGCGCTGACCGAGCGCGAGCGCACAGACGTCGCGGAAGCCGGCTTCCCGCGCCAGCACCGATTCGGCATCCTGCGCTGAATGTAAGCGCAAGGGGGGGACGGCAGCGTCGAGATACACGGGGTCCAGAAGCGCGCTCTCCCGGACAGCGGCCTCGATGAGAGAGTGCGTACCCTCGACCTCGCCAGGGCGCGCCGGGAGTTGCAGGCGCAGGGGGCACAGGAAGTGGGGGCTGACGACGACCGCTTTCCCGATTCTGTTGAAGTCGTTGAATGGGAACAGGGTGCAGACGCCCGGCTTGAGCGCCTTGCCGTTCTCTTTTTCGATGCGGCACAAATTGTCATCATCGAGGAAATGGCACGCGCCGCGCGTGGTGGCAAACATGATGATGTCCCCGTGCCGTGAGAGGGCCATGCTCCCGAGCGGCGGGTGCAGCGTGAGGAGTTGTCGCATCTCCCGTTGCAGACTTCCCGCAAAGACCGGCCCGCGACAGCACAGTGCAGTACATTCGGCACAGACGTAGTGGAAGACCCCGTCCGGAAACGCGAGGTAGAGCGGAAACCCTTCCGTTTCAGTGGGTAAATCTCGTGTCACGGGGCCATTCTCCCGTCCGTTGTGTGCGCCATCGCCCCACCGAGAAGCGACCTCCCTCCATCACGCGGAGCGGCCTCGCCGCCCGGGATTTGCTCTAGCATGGCGTCGAGCACTTCCTCGGCCTCGCCACGCACGGCCTTCAGAACCGGCGCCCGGGATACCACCCGCAGCAGCGTGGCCAGCGCAGCCTTCGGTCGCCGGCGGGCGGCCACGGTGTTGGCCAGGAGCTCAAGGATTGCTTGCCCCGGGGGGAGTCGCCGCGGCCGCCACCGCACCCCGGGCCGGTAGCCTGTTACGGCGACCAGGCCCACGGGCAGCGGCATGACTCCGGGCAGGCCGCCCAGCGCCGCCGCCGGGGACTTTCTGGGTCGCGCCCCGTTCCCGTCCCGTATCGAGAGCGCTTTCGGGTAGGGGTGTACGCGCCCACGCGCGTCAAAGACCGCATACTCGTCGGAATAGTAGGTCGCCCCGGCCCGCACCAAGGCCGCCACCAGAGTGGTCTTGCCGCTCAAGGTGCGGCCAGGAAGGATGATGGCCTTTCCCCGCCAG
>CAZRDA010000083.1:0-6984 GCA_964598715.1 uncultured bacterium
GGTCTCCCCTGTGTCACCGCCGACATGGAGGAGATCGGCTGGCTGATGGAAGCCGTCGCGCGCCATCCGGAGCGGGAGATCCTGCTCGACGTGGAGCACCGCGTGGCGCAGTGTGGGGAACGGACGATCCCCGTCGAGATCCCGGACGGCCCCCGGCACCAACTGCTGTCGGGAACCTGGAATGCCACCCAGGTGCTCCTGGAGGCGGGCGAAGAGATCGAACGGGTGGCGAAGCGTCTCCCCTACGTGACCGGCTACTGAACTCCCCGTCCGGGACGGTGCCCCCCGGCGCGTCAAACCTTCTCGAGGAGATGCCGAGATGAGCGAGCCCCCGAAACGCATCCTTGTGCTCTGTCCCACCGCCCGGGACCGGGTGCATTTCTCGCGGCCGGAGATCCGAACGGCGTATGACCTGGAGTTTCGGGGGACCGACGAAGAGACGCATGACGCGGGCTTCGATGGGGTGCGTTTCGTGGAGGAGAGCATCCGTGCCGCCCGGGGGCGTCCAGGCGCGTACCGCGCCGTCGTGGGCATTGACGACTTCCCGGCGTCGCTGATGGGAGCGCTGGTGGCCGAGATCCTCGGATGTGCCTCCCCGTCGTTTGAATCGCTGTTCCTGTGCCAACACAAATACTACTCGCGCCTCCGGCAGCGCGACGCGGTTCCCGAGGCGACCCCGAGGTTCCATGTTCTGGATCTCTCGCGGGACGTTACGCCATCGGACCTCCCGATGGCGCTCCCGGTCTTTGTGAAACCGGTCAAGTCGTACCTGTCCATCCTGGCGCGGCCCATTGAGACGTTCGCCGACCTCTCCCGGGCGGTCGAGGAGGCCGGCCTGCGCCTCGCCCCGATCGCGCAGATGTTCGACGGGCTGGTCGGCGCATCCCGCCTCGACCAGCGGTTCCGGAGCGTTTCGGGTTTGGCTCTGGTCGTGGAAGAATTGCTCTCGGGCCACCAGGTGACCCTGGACGGCTATGCGTTCGGCGGCCGGGTGGTGCCGCTGGGGGTCGTGGATTCTTTTTTCTTTCCCGGCAGCCTGAGCTTCGAGCGGTTTGAGTACCCCTCGCGGCTTCCGGCCGGCGTCCAGGAGCGGATGGCGCGCATTGCGGAGCGGTGCATCCGGGCCGTCGGTCTCGACCGGACCTTCTTCAATATCGAGTTCTTCTACCGGGAGGAGGACGAGACCATCCGGGTCATCGAGATCAACGGGCGGATGTCCTCCCAGTTTGCGCCGCTCTACCGCATGGTGGACGGCATTGATACGTATGCGATGCAGTTGGAAATGGCCCTGGGACGGGACCCGGGCGGGAGAGGGGTCTGGGCTCCAGGGAGGAGCCGGGGCCTGGTTGCCGCGAGTTTCGTCCTGCGGACCTTCCACAATGGGCATGTCAGGCGGGTCCCAGGCGCGGAGGACCTCGCGCGCCTCGCGGACCGGTTCCCGGAGGCCTTCGTCGAGATCCTGGTCAAGGAGGGGGAGAACCTTTCGGATGAATTGCAGGATGACGAGAGCTATCGCTACGCGCTGGTGGACCTGTGCGCGGAGGACCGGAAAGAACTCTTGAAGGGGTTCGACGAGGCAAAACCCCTCCTCCCGTTCGCCTTTGAGCCCATTCCGCGGGCGCGGTGAGCGAGTGTCGGACCGCCGCCTGCGTCCGAGCGCCGTGGGGGAGGCCGGCCTTGCTGGTGCCTCTTGATGCCCTGGCCGGTCATCGTCTATCCTGGAGTTACCGGGTCGTGGCGTCCGAGTGCTGACCGTTCCCCAAGGTGTCCACAGCACCTTCACGGCCGTCCAGGCTCCACTGTACTGGACGGTCAAAGAGCGGAAGGAGCGAGAGATGAATACCGGGTCATACATCAACGGCAAGTGGGTGCAGCCCCGGTCCGAGCGGCTTATCCGCAATACCAACCCGGCGGACACCCGCGACGTCATCGCAGAATTCCCGGCTGCCACGGCCGCCGAGGTTGAGCAGGCCATCACCGCGGCGCAGGCGGCGTTCCCCGGTTGGCGGAACACGCCCGGTCCCGAGCGCGGGCGCGTCATGTGGCGCGCGGCCAACATCGCTCGCGAGCGGGTGGACGAGATCGCGCGCACCCTGACGCGCGAGGAGGGCAAGATCTTCAAGGAGGCCAGGGGCGAGGTGCTGAAGGGCATTTCGCTCCTGGAATTCTACTCCGGCGAAGGCTACCGCATGCACGGCAAGACGCTCCCCTCCGAGGCGCGCGAGACCTTCACCTACACGATTCGCCGGCCGCTGGGCGTGGTGGGCCTCATTTCCCCGTGGAACTTCCCCTGGGCCATCCCGGTCTGGAAGTCGGCGCCGGCGATCGTTGCGGGGAACACCGTCATTTTCAAGCCGGCCGAACTCACCCCCGCCACCGCAGCCCTGATGGCTGAGATCTACGAGGAGGCGGGCCTGCCGCCCGGCGTGTTCAACATGGTGGTCGGCTCGGGCGCGGTGGTCGGGGAAGCGATTGTCAATGCGCGCACCATCCGCGCCGTCTCTTTCACCGGCTCGAATGCGGTCGGCGGCGCGCTGTACGTCAAAGCGGCGCAGCGCGGGGCCAAGGTGGCCTGCGAGATGGGGGGCAAGAACGCGGTCATCGTGATGCCTGACGCCGACCTGGACAAGGCGGCCGTGGCGATTCACGGCGGCGCCTTCGGCTCCACGGGACAGCGCTGCACCGCGACCTCGCGGGTCATCGCGATGCCGCAGGTCAAAGACGCGCTGCTCGAGCGCCTCGTGGAAAAGGCCAAGAAGATGAAGATCGGCCCCGGCCTGGACGAGACCGTGGACCTGGGCCCGGCCGTGGACGAGAAACAGTGGAAGACCGACCTGGACTACATCGAGGTGGGCAAGCGCGAGGGGGCGCGGCTGGTCCTGGGCGGCAGGCAGCCGGCGGGTCTGCCGAACGGCTACTTCGTCGAGCCGACGATCTTCGACAACGTCGTTCCGCAGATGCGCATCTTCCGCGAGGAGATCTTCGGGCCTGTCCTCTCGATGGTGACGGCGAATTCCCTCGAGGAGGCGCTGCGTTTCGCCAACGGGGTGGAGTACGGGCTGACGGCCTCCATCTTCACCCAGAACGTTGACGCGGTCATGCGCTTCATCGAAGAAGTCGAGACCGGCATGGTGCACGTCAACGAGCCAACAATCGGCGGAGAAGCGCAGCTCCCGTTCGGCGGCACGAAGGCGACCGGGGTGGGCGAACGGGAGATGGCGGAAGAGGGCCTCAACTTTTTCACCGAGCTCAAGACGGTTTTCATTAACTTCTCCGGCAAGGCGGAGCGGCACCTGATCCGGTAGGCGAGAACGGCTGTCGCGCCCCCGGGGTGGGGAGTCCTACGCCCGGCGCAGGCGCGGGTCCAGGACGTCCCGGAGGGCATCCCCCAGGAGGTTGGAGCCAAAGACCGCCAGGCTGATGGCGATGCCCGGGAAGAGCACGAGCCAGGGGGCCTTCTGGGCAAATTCCGCCGCCGAGACGGAGAGCATCCGTCCCCAGGCGGGGTACGGCTCCGGGACGCCGAGGCCCAGGAAGCTGAGCGCCGCCTCGACCAGGATGGCGCTGCCGAGCTGGGCGGCGGCCAGCACGATGAACGGGCCGATGGTGTTGGGCATGACGTGGCGGAACGCGATGCGCAGGTGCCCCACGCCGAGGGCTCGCGCGGCTTCCACGTAGGGCATCTCCCGGATCGCCAGGGTGCTCGAGCGGATCACCCGCCCCGCCCGGGGGATGATGGGGATCGAGATCGCCACGATGACGTTGGGCAGGGAGGGGCCGAGGGTTGCTGCGAGGACCAGGGCCAGGATCAGGAGCGGCAGCCCCTGCAGGATGTCCATCACGTGCTGCGTGACGAGGTCTGCCCACCCCCCGAAGTAGCCGGCCAGCAGGCCGATCACCCCGCCGAGGACAGCGCCGAGGACGGTCGAGGCGAGCCCGACCGCGAGGGAGACCCGGGCGCCGTGCACGATCCGGCTGTAGACGTCCCGCCCGAGGTTGTCCGTGCCGAGCCAATGGGCCGCGGTGGGGCGGGACAGCGTGTGGGCGGGGTCGGTCCGGGTCGGGTCGTGGGTCGCCAGGGTCTCCGCGAACAGCGCGGTCAGCACCATGAGGAGGAGGAAGACCCCCCCGAAGGCGCCGAGCGGCTTGTCGCGGCAGAAGCGGGCGAGAACCCTCCAGGCCGCCGGCCCATGGGAGGGCCCCCGCTGCCCGCGCTCCCGCGTGTCCCGGTGCATCACCCCGCCTCCCCGTAGCGGATCCGGGGGTCGAGCCAGCCGTACAGGAGGTCCACCGTCAGGTTGGCGAGGACGACCACGATGGCGATGAACATCACCAGGTTCTGCACCACGGGGTAGTCGCGCCAGAGGATGGCGTCCACGAGGTAGCGGGCGACCCCGGGGAGGTTGAAGACGGTCTCGGTGACGACCAGCCCGCCGACCAGGAAGGCGAACTCGGTCCCGACCACCGTGACCACGGGGAGGACGGCGTTCCGGAACGCGTGGTGGAAGACGACGGCCCATTCGCGCTGTCCCTTGGCCCAGGCGGTCCGGATGTAATCCTCCCGGAGGACCTCCAGCATCGAGGACCGGGTGATCCGCATGAGGAGCGCGGAGCTCCGGTACCCCACCGCCAGGGCGGGGAACAGGAACTGGAGGACGTTGGCCCGGAGGTCCTCGAACGGGGAGACGTAGGTCAGGGAGGGGATCCAGCCCGCCCAGAAGACGAGGAGGAGGATGATCAGCATCCCGAGCCAGAAGGAGGGCATCGAGAGGCCGGCCAGGCTCAGGACCCGCAGGATTTGGTCGGTCCGTCCATCCTGGCGCGCGGCGCTCAGGACGCCGGTGGGGATCCCCAGGAGGACGGAGACCAGAAGGGCCAGGACCGCGAGCTCCGCGGTGACGGGGATGCGGGGCTTGACGATCTGCCACGCGGGGAGGTCATAGCGGTAGGACTTCCCCAGATCCCCCCGCGCGACCTCCCCGAGCCACCGGCCGTACTGGACCAGCACCGGCTGATCGAACCCCAGCTCCCGGGTGAGGGCCAGCTTGGCCGCCGGGTCCACGTAGCCGCCCGACTCGAAGATGAGATCAACGATGTTCCCCGGGGTCAGGCGGAGGAGGACAAAGATGACCACCGACATCCCCAGGAGAGTCAGCGCGGCGGTCAGGAGGCGGCGGAGGAAATAGGCGCCCACGCCCGGTTACTGGTCGAGCCAGGTCTCCTGCATGCGGCCGTAGTTGTAGACGCTCTGGTGGGGGACGACGTTCTTCACGAACGGCCACATGACCACGTACTCCTTGCTCCAGCCGAGCATCAGCCGCGCCCCGTCCAGTTGGAGCCGCCTGTCAATCTCGTGGATCAGGGCGAGCCGCTTCTGCCTGTCCAGGGTCCGCGATTGCTGCTCGATTAGCCTGTCCACGTCTTCGTTGCAGTAATCCGAGTAGTTCCGGGGCGAGCCGCACTTGTAGTTCTCGAAGAGGTTGGCATCCGGGTCATCGGGCCCGATGCCGGTCAGGTTGACCGCCACGTCGAATTCCCGGCGGGTGAGCTTCGCGTGCCAGACGCCGGTCTCCACCTGCTCCAGGGTGGCCTCGATCCCGGTCTGCTTGAGCTGGTCAATGATGTAGCTCGCGATGTCCACGTAGGTGCCGACCGCCCGCGTGGACACCGTTACCTTCAGCGGCTTCTCCGGGCCGTATCCTGCCTCGGCCAGGAGCTTGCGGGCCTCGGCCTTCTGCCTGGTCGGATCGCCGAAGCCGGGGAGCTCCGCCTGCTCGGACGCGGGGAGCCCCCAGACCCCGTAGGGAGGCGGGAGGAGGACGCCCCCCGGGAACGCCGCCCCCTGCCGCCCCGCCTGGATGTATCCCTTGCGGTCAATGGCCAGGCTCATGGCCTTCCGGATCCGGGCATCCTGGAAGATCGGCCTCCGGAAGTTCACCAGAAGGTTGTCGTTCACGTTGGTCGTGGTCTCTACCAGGACGAGGCTTGGCACCGCTCGCTTCACGTTCTCGGCGAGGGTCTTGGAGATCTCGAAGGGGAAGGCGATGTGCTGCCGGCCGGCCTGGAGGGCCGCATAGCGGGTGGCCCGGTCCTTGATGATGACGTAGCGGATCCCGTCGAGGTAGGGTCGGCCCGGGACGAAGTAGTCGGGGTTCCGGACCAGCTCCAGGACCTCGCCGGGCCGATACTCCTTCAGCTTGAGAGGACCGGTGCCGACGCACTTCGTGCGGAGCTCGGCCAGCGGAACGTGGCTCGGGTAGACGGGAGAGTAGCCGGAGGCAAGCATCAAGAGGAGGGAGGGCTGGGGATGCTTCAGGCGGAAGACGGCCGTTGAGGCGTCGGGTGTCTCGATCGCCTCGACATTTTCGTACCAGAGCTTCCGGGGATTGACCCGGAGTTTCTGGGTGATCCCGGTGGCCTCGCGGACGGTGTCGAAGGTGTGTTTCACGTCCTTGGCCGTGAAGGGCTGGCCGTCGTGCCACTTGACCCCCTTTCGGAGGGTAAAGACCAGGGCCCGCCCGCCCTCTTCCCAGGACCACTTCTCCGCCAGCTCGCCGATGATGGTGTCCAGGCTCTCCTGTTTCTTCAGCGGGTCGAAGAGGACCAGGTTGTTGTAGCAGGGCATCATCGGCCAGACGCCGCTGATGGTGGCCTCCTCGTGAATGCTGAAGCTGGGCGGGGGCTCGCTCAGCGTGGCGATGAGCGTTCCCCCGGCCTTCGGGGCCTGGGCGTCGGCGACCAGCGGGCTCAGGAAGCCGCCCACGATCGCGCAGAACATCAGAGAGTAGATTCGCCGCTTCATGGTGTCACCTCCAAGCGTACGCCGAGCGGGTTTCGGTTCCGGTCGCTGGCAGCACCGTGCGCTTATGCACATCTCCCCCTGACGCCCCCGGGGGGACCGAGTGGTGTCCCCAGCGGGATTCGAACCCGCGTTTCGGCCTGGAAAGGGCCGGGTCCTGGGCCTCTAGACGATGGGGACAGGTG
>CAZRDA010000084.1:0-6983 GCA_964598715.1 uncultured bacterium
GCGCCGTCCGGTCCCAGATGAAGCCCTCCTGGTAGGTGGCGGGAGCCGCCACCGCAGTATGGAACGCGGCCCAGCGCCGCGCCCGCGGCCCCGGGGGCGGCACCTTCACGCGCACCGTCGCCCGCGCCCGGTTCATCCCTCCCTCCGCCCGGCCGCGGCCCGGAGGCGCGCCGCGAGCCGCGTGTGCCGGCCCTCCGCCGGGGCCGTCTTCACGGCGATGGCCAGCGCCCGCCGACTCCCGGCCAACACATCCAGCCGCCGCCCCCGGGTGATGGCCGTGTAGAGGAGGTTGCGCCGCAGCATGATGAAGTGCTGGGTGTGCAGGGGGAGCACGACCGCCGGGTACTCGCTTCCCTGGGATTTGTGGATACTGACTGCATACGCAAGGGTCAGTTCGTCCAGGTCGGCCGCCTCGTAGGGGACCTCCCGATCGTCGAACCGCACGCTGAGCCTCCCCTCCTCCGGGTCCACGCGCACGACGCGCCCGATGTCTCCGTTGAAGACCTCCCTGTCGTAGTTGTTCCGGCGCTGCATCACCCTATCCCCGACGCGCAGGACGCGCTCTCCTCGGGATAGCGCCAGCCCCGAGGGATTCAGGGCGGCCTGGAGCGCCTGGTTCAGGGCCGCCACCCCCAGCGTCCCTTTGTGCATCGGGGAAAGGACCTGGATCTCCTCGACCGGGTGGAGTCCGTGCCGCGCGGGGAGGACTTTCGCCACCGTCTCCACCAGCAGGGCGGCCAGGCGATCCGGATCCTCCTCCTCCAGGAACTGGAAGTCCCCCCCCTCCGTGAGGAGCGGCATCTCCCCCCGGTTCACGCGGTGGGCGTTCTGAACGATGAGGCTCTGCTCCGCCTGCCGGAAGACCTCCTCAAGCCGGACGACGGGGAGGACCCCGGAGGCGATGCAGTCCGTGAGGACCGCCCCCGGGCCCACGGAAGGGAGTTGGTCCGCGTCCCCCACCAGGACCAGGAGGGCCACCGGGGGCAGGGCCTCGACAAGGCGATGCATCAGGGGCAGGTCCGCCATCGAGACCTCGTCCACGATGACCGCCTCGGCCGCAAGGGGCCGGGCCGCGCTCCGCCGGAAGACCCCCTCCCGCGGGCTGAACTCCAGGAGCCGATGGAGGGTCTGGGCGGGCCGCCCCGTGGCCTCGGTCATCCGCTTGGCGGCCCGCCCCGTGGGGGCCGTCAGGAGGGTCCGGAGCCCTTTGCGCTCCAGGATCGTGAGGAGACACCGAAGGATCGTGGTCTTCCCGGTCCCGGGCCCGCCGGTGATGACGACCGCTTTCCCCTCGAGCGCGGCGGCCAGGGCCTCCCGCTGCCGGGGGGCGAGGGCGAGGCCGGTCTGGCCCTCGACCCAGGCGAGCGCGCGCGCCGCGTCCAGGGCCACGCCGAACCGCGGCGCCTTCAGGAAGGCGCCCAGGCGGCGGGCCATGGCCACCTCGGCCTCGTGCAGTTCCTGGGGAAAGACCACCGGTCCGTCGTCGCCCGCCTCCACCACCACCTCCCCCCTGTCCGCCAGGCGCGTGAGCGGCACTTCCAGGGAGCCGGGCGCGATCTGGAGAACGTCGCCGGCGGCCTTGAGCAGGCCATCCCGGGGATAGCAGCAGTGTCCGTCATCCGTGAGGGCCCCGAGGACGTGCAGGAGCCCCGCCTCCAGGCGCACCGGGGCATCGGGTAAGAGGCCCAGGCGGGACGCGATGCCGTCGGCGGTCTTGAATCCGATGCCGTAGATGTCCCGGGCCAGCCGGTAGGGGTTCGCCTGGACGGCCGCGACCGCCCCGCTCCCGTAGGTCTTGAAAATCTTCCCGGCGTAGGCAGCGGAGACCCCGTGCCCTTGCAGGAACAGCATTACTTCCCGGACCTCCCGCTGCTCGTCCCAGGCTACCCGGATCCGGGCCACCCGGTCCGGGCCAACCCCGCTCACCTCGCGGAGGCGCTTCGGCTCCTGCTCGATTATCCGCAGGGTTTCTTCCCCGAACCGCTCCACCATACGCCGTGCAATCACCGGGCCGATCCCCTTGATCAGCCCGGACCCCAGATAGCGCTCGATCCCGACCCGGGTGGCCGGGGTCAAGGTTTCCCAGGTGGAGACCCGGAATTGCTCCCCGAAGCGGGCATGACGGGTCCACTCGCCGGTCAGACGCAGGGCTTGGCCCGGATGCAGGCCCGGCATCGCCCCCACGACGGTGACGGGGGCGGGGCGGTCCGCGACCGCGAGGCGGGCCACGGTGTAGCCGTCCCCGGCACTCGCGTAGGTGATCCGCTCCACGACCCCCTCAAGCGTGGCCATGGCCCTCCCGCCGCCGGCGCTGCGGGTGTGCAAGGAGCGCCGCCCGGGTGAGAGCCTCCTCTCCGAAGCGCTCGGCGACCGCGTCCATGACGGCGGCAACGCGCTCCCGCCGCCCCGCCCCCTCGCCGAAGAGCCCGAGTTGGCGCCCCGCCGCCTCCGCCGGGAGAAGGCGGGAGACGGAGATACCCAGGAGTCGGATCCGGCGGCCGGGGAGGCGGGCCTCAGCCAGGAGCGCCGCGGTCACCGGGAAAACCTCGTCCGCCAGGGCCGTGGGGGCAGCGAGTGTCCGGGCGCGGGTGTGCGTCTCGAAGGGCTCGAACCGGACCTTGAGCGTCACCGTGCTCCCCCTGACCCCCTCCCGCCGCAGCCGCCGCGTGACTCGCTCCGCCAGGGCCAGGAGCGTCTGCCGGAGGAGGCGCGGGTCGGCAGTGTCCCGGGGGAACGTGGTCTCGGCCCCGATGGACTTGGTCTCCTCCTCCGGCGTCACCGGCCGGTCATCCAGCCCGTTGGCCAGCGCCCACAAGTGCCGGCCCGCCTCGCCGAAGCGGGCCTCGAGGGCCGCCTCGGGCCACGCCGCCACGGCGCCGATGGTGATGAGGCCAAGGGAACGCAGGAGGCGATCCGTCTTGATCCCCACCCCCCAGAGGCGGGAGACAGGAAGCGGGGCGAGGAAGGTCCTTTCATCGCCCGGCGGGACGGCGACGAAGCCGTCGGGCTTGCCGAGGTCGGAGGCGACCTTGGCCACGAATTTGCTCGACGCCACCCCCACCGAGGCGATCAGCCCCTCCTCGGCCCGGACGTCCGCCTTCAGTCGCCGCCCGATCGTCTCGGCTGCTCCGAAGAGGCGCGTGCTCCCGGCCACGTCCAGAAAGGCTTCGTCAATGCTGAGGGCTTCCACCAGGTCGGTGTAGCGGGTGAAGATCCCGAAGAGCCGCGCCGAGACCTCCTGGTAGCGCTCCATCCGAACCGGGAGGAAGACCGCGTGCGGGCAGAGGCGGTAGGCCCGGCCGATCGGCATCGCCGAGTGAATGCCGAAGGCCCGGGCCTCGTAGGAGCAGGCGGCCACGACGCCGCGCCCCCGCCCCTTCTTCGGGTCCGCCCCCACGATGACCGGCCGCCCGCGGTAGCGCGGGTGGTCCCGCTGCTCTACGGCGGCAAAGAAAGCGTCCATGTCCACGTGGATGATGCGCCGGGGTGTCACAGGAGGGCGGGGGGCGCGGGCACCCTTCACTGGAGCAACATCTCCAGGACGTCGGCCAGGCGGGCGAGGGCGTTGCCGTCATCCGGGGGTTCCTGCATGGCCCGATCACGCAGCCAGGCGATGAGGCTCCGGCGTCCGTCGAGGGAGAGGCTCTTCAGGGCATCGAGGAGGGCGTCCAGGTCCACGTCATCTCTGCGGCGGCGAACCATGGGACTCCTCCTGGCCTACTCCGCCTGCCCCTCGGGGGCGAAGCGAGGCGGCCGCTTTGTTCGATGTCCGGGCGATGCGGGCGAAGGCTAGATCAAGACCCCCCACGCCCGGCGGACGGCCGGGTCGCGGAGGCGGTCCAGTTCGGCCCGGACGTGGCCGAGGCCATAGACGCAGAGCTCGAAGTTCTCCGACAACTTCCGGAAGAGGGACGCGGCTGCTCCATGCCGACCGAGTCGGAACTCGGAAACCACCCGGTAGGAGCGCTTGCCGGTCCGGACGTGGTCCAGGAAGGCATCGCGGGAGAGGGCCAGGCCGCAGCGGGCCTGGCGGGCGAGGAACTCGGGGAAGAGGCCCGACATGAAGAGCGTGTAGTCCCCGATGTGCCTGTGGACCTCCCGCTCCCGCTCCCGCTCCACGGTGCTGGCCCGGTGGAGCAACTCCCCCTCCGCCAACATCTCGGCCACCTCCCGCGCCGGCTTCCCCGCCGCGTTGCGGATCTTATAGACGCTGTCGCTGTGGGCAAAATCGGTGAGGAGGTCGGCCAGATAGCCGGTCACCTCCGTGTCAGGCCAGGCCAACCCCTCGAAGAAGGTCCGCTCCGTAAGCCCGGCGAAGAGCCGGCGGAGCGGGTGCGCGGGGGGGATCGGCTGGGGCATCCCTATTCCCTCCGAGACGTGCCGTCGCTCGGCGCCCAAGGTCCCATTATAGCAGAGGCCGCGGTGGGACCTGTGTCGGCTGAGCCTCCCCGGCGAGTTTGGCCAGGGCCAGCGCCGCGTGCGCCCGCACGCCCGGGTCCCGGTCCGCCAGGGCGAGCCGCAGTGCGGGGCGCGCAGCCTCCGCCCCGATTTCCCCGAGCGTCCAGGCGGTCCGCAGGCGCAGCGGCGCCTCCACCGCCGAAAGATAGCCCGCCACCACCGGTGCCCCGGCCCCGTCCCCGAGCCGCCCGAGGATCCAGGCGGCGTACAGCCGCACGCCGGCAGGCGCGGCCTGGTCCGCTAACACGGCCGCGAGAAGGGGACGGGGCGTCTCATCCCCGAGGCCCGCCAGGATCTCGGCCGCGTAGAGGGCCAGGGAGCGATCGGGGGCCTCGAGGGTCCGGTGGAGGGCCTCCCGGCCCACCGCCTCGCCGCGCTGCACCAGGGCTTCCGCGACGCTCACCCGCACGTAGGGGTCATGGTCCGCCAGGCGCGCCTCAAGAAGTGCCCCAACGCTCCGCTCCCGGACGGGTACCAGCCCCAGCGCCGCTGCCATCCGGACCGACGGATCCCGCTGCGCAAGGGCCTCCCGGAGGACGGGCAGCCCGGCGGAGTTTCCCGCGCGCGCGAGGGCACTCGCGGCCGCCACCCGGACCCGCCAGTCGCGGTCCCGCAGTGTCTGCCGTACGGCGGCGATCACGAGTGGCTCCGTCGGTACCAGCGCCTCGACCGCGGCGGCCCGGACGAAGGCGTGCCGATCCCCCGCGAGGGGCAGGAGGAGCGCCCGCGCACCGGGATCCTTCCGGGCCCCAAGGCCGCGAGCCGCGGCAGCCCGCACCGCCGGATCCGGGCTCAGCAGGGCGAGTCGCAGCAGGGGCGTCTCCCACGGGGGTCCGCCGTTGCCCGGCGGCAGGGCCCCTGCCTCGAGGACGGCTCGCTGGCCACGCACCAGCGCGTCCTGGATAGCCGCAACGTAGATGCCCGAGAGAACTCCATCCCGCCCGGGCCCGGCCGGAGCCGCGAGGTAGGCGGCCACCGCCTCCTCGAGGCGCCCCGCCCGGAGGAGGAGGCGCGTCCGCAGGGTCGGCAGCGGCGCGGCCCCCTGCCGCTCGGCCCGCTCCGTCCAGGCGACCGCCCGGTCTGTCTCCCCGCTCTCCGCGGCGCCGACGGCTGCCGCCTGGAGCAGTTCCGGACCGGGCGCGCAGCCCTCCAGGGCCACGGCCAGCAGGACAAGAAGGAGGACCAGGCGCCTCATCGCACCCGCCTCCCTCGCCTCGCGCTGGCCAGGGCAGGGTACTTCGCCGCCGTGCCGCGCGCCCGGGCCACGGGGTACTTGCGCGCGTTGGTCTTGAGCTTCCGGAGGGCCGCCTCTTTCATGTCCACCCCGAGCACGTCGGCCAGCGAGAGGAGCAGGAGGAGGACGTCTGCCATCTCGGCCGCGACCCTGTCCCGCCCCCGCCGCCGGGCAAGGTGCGCCGCCGTCGCGGCCTCGTCTTTCCACTGGAAGTGCTCGAGGAGTTCGGCCGCTTCCAGCGCGATCGAGATGGCCAGGTCCTTCGGCGCGTGGAACTGCCGCCAGTCCCGCGCGTCACGGAAGGCCGCCACCCGTCGCTGCAGGTCCCGCACCGTTCGCCCTCTACACCGCCCCTGTGGCGCTCGCCTAGAGGTTGGTCGCGGAGGCCTCGGGGCCGCCCCCGCCGAGAGCCCGCTCCGCCGCCTCGGCCAGCGCCCGGTCATGCCGGTGGTTTCTCGCGAAGATCCGGCAGTGGGCCACCTTGGGGGGGATCTGCTGGAAGAACTCCCGCAGCGGGCTCGGGGAGACCTCCCCCGTGGCCGGGTTGAAGACGTTCACGGTTTTGGCCCCCTCCGCGAGCGGGTTCAGGGGGCGCGTGTCCTGGGTGGCCAGGTCCACCTCGAAGGGCAGGTCCCGGAGCCCGCGTGGGAGGTGCCGCCGGATCTCCTCCTTCAGCTCGTCGGCGTTCCGGAACCGCTTCCCCTGGTCCGCCTCGTCCAGGGAGAGGACCCGGTCGTAGGCCATCTTCCACTTCACGCGCCGGGCGAGGATGTCGCGCCAGCCGCGGCCGAGCGCCCGCTGCCGCCGCGTGACCCCGCGCGCTCCCGGCGCCGCCCACTCCTGGACCTTCTGGAGGAGGAACCACTCGGTCATCCCCAGGTACCGGTCGAGCCGGCGGGCCGGGTTTTCCCGGATGAGTTCTCCCATCGTCTCCGCGAAGATCTCCCGCATCTGGAGATCCACGGCCCGGTTGGTCCGGTGGTAGTACACGTCCGAGTACATGGCCACCCGGGCCTGGAGAAACCGGAGCAGGACCGGGACGCCGGCCCGATGGATGGTGAGGCCCTTCGGGTGCACGAAGGTGTAGAAGAGGAGCCTCTCGGTGTCCACCAGGTCGAGGGAGAAGCCGGTCATGTAGGCATCCCGTTGGATGTAGTCCAGATTGTCCGCGGTGTAGATACCGGAGAAGACGGGCCGGAGGAGGCGCACCCACCCGGGGGCGTCCGGCCCGCTGCTGTCCGCCGGTTTCCGGATCAGGAACGCCACCCAGCGGGGGTCAACCCGCTCGCGG
>CAZRDA010000085.1:0-6797 GCA_964598715.1 uncultured bacterium
GAGCGCTGTCTTCACACGGCAGAGGTCACTGGTTCGATCCCAGTACCGCCCACCAGCGTGATCATCTAAAGCGGTCGCGAGGGCCCGCCCGCGTCGGCCGCATCGGTCCCGCCCTTCCTGCCTCCGGAGGATCCCCCCGGCCTCAGGGGAAGACCCCCAGTTCCTCGTAGGCCCGCGCCACCTTCTTGATGGCGACGGCGTAGGCCGCGGTGCGCAGGTCTCCGAGCCGCGGGTCGGCCAGGAGGGTCTCGCGGATCCCCCGGTAGGCGTTCTGCATCGTCCCCTCGAGCCCGGAGTTGACCAGGTCAATTTCATCGGCCCCCTTGATCAACTCGCGGCGCAGGCGATCGGGGACCTGCCTCTGTGTGACCTGCTCCAGGGCGGAGACCATCTTCTCCCGGTAGATCTCGTCCAGCCGCTTTTCCATCCGCCCGTAGCGGATGTGGGAGAGATTCTTCGTCCACTCGAAGTAGGAGACCGTGACACCCCCGGCGTTCAGGTAGATGTCGGGGATCACCATGACGCCGCGCTGGCGGAGCCGCTCGTCGGCCCCGGGGGTCGTGGGGCCGTTGGCCGCTTCGGCAACCATCTTCGCCGTGATGCGACCCACGTTCTCCAGGGTGATCTGGTTCTCCAGGGCGGCCGGGATCAGGATGTCGCACTCCACCTCCAGGACATCCTTTGGGCTGGGGAGACTCGTGGCGCCGGGAAAGCCGGCCAGGGACCCGGTCTTCCCCCGGTGCTCCGCCAGGGGCGCGATGTTCAGCCCCCCGGGGTTCATGACGCCTCCCGAGACATCGCCGACCGCGACGACCCGGCAGCCATCCTCCTCCGAGAGGAACCTGGCGACGTGGTACCCGACGTTGCCAAACCCCTGGATCGCCACCCGCTTCCCCTCCAGAGGGCCGCTTAGCCCGCTCTTCTTCAGGTCCTCCTTGTACCTGAAGGCCTCGCGGATACCGTACTGCACGCCGCGTCCGGTGGCTTCCTTGCGGCCGCGGATGCCCCCCTGGGAGACCGGCTTGCCGGTGACGCAGGCCAGCGAGTCGATCTGCCCTGGGGTGAGGGCGTCGTAGGTGTCGGCGATCCAGGCCATCTCCTGCTCGCCGGTGCCGAGGTCGGGGGCCGGCACGTTGATGCCGGGGCCGATGAAGTTCTTGTGGACCAGTTCCGCGGTGTACCGGCGGGTGATCTTCTCCACCTGCTCGCGGGTGTACTTCTTGGGGTTGAAGCAGACCCCGCCTTTGGACCCGCCGAACGGGACGTCCACGATGGCGCACTTGTAGGTCATCAGGGCCGCGAGGGCCATGACGTCCTCCTGGGTGACGAACTCGCTGTACCGGATCCCCCCCTTGGTCGGCTTGCGGTGCTGTGAGTGCTCGGCGCGCCACCCCTGGAAGATCTCGTAGTGGTCGCCGACGCGGACCGGGAACTGGACGTAATAGACGGCGTTGCAGACCTTGATCTGCTTGAGCAGCCCCTCTGGGACATCGAGCGTCGCCGCGGCCCTGTCGAACTGGCGGCAGACGATGTTCCAGAGGTTCAGATCCTCTGCTGGCGGCGCCGCGCTGCGACCGTGCTGCATCGCTTCCCCCTCCGTAGGCCCGCTGCGCTCACGCGCTTCCGGCCCGGGCTCTCCAGGCGCTATCCGCCCCGGCTGCTCCGTGGACCGCGGGCTCCCCGCGCCCGTGGGGTCGGGCCCGCGGGGCCGCTCCAGTGCAAGCGGGGGGCCAGATGGCCATCCGGGCTCTCACGGCCCCGGGCGCGTGTTCCTTCTTGGGCGCATGGCGCTGGGCCCGCGTTTTTCTTCTTGACAGACGCGCGCTGAAGGCGTAGGCTCCGTTTGGCTGATGGTTCTGACGGTACCGCCTAGTCGGGGTGACAACGCCGCGAGGACCCAAGGTCCCGCGGCGTTTTTGGTTCCCGAGCGGTCCGACGCGTTGGCCCCGGTGGGTGCTCCCCGAATGTTCGGAGGAGCGAAACCCCCCGGTGGGGCAGCATTCCGAAAGGAGCGAACCGCAATGGGAACCCGAATCTATGTTGGCAACCTGCCCTTTGACGCCACGGAGGAGCAGCTCACCGGCCTCTTCGGCGAGGGCGGGCGGCAGGTCGAGTCGGTGAAGATCGTCACCGACCGGGACACCGGCCGGTCGCGCGGCTTCGGCTTCGTGGAGATGGCGAACCAGGGCGACGCCACGGCGGCCATCAATTCGCTCAACGGCAAAGAGTTGGGTGGTCGGGCGCTCACCGTGAACGAGGCCCGGGAGCGGACGCCCCGGAGCGGAGGCGGAGGCCGGCGCTACTAGCGCTCGAGTCACGCAGGCCACAGGTCACCCGGGCCGGCAGCGGCAACGGCTGCCGGCCCGATCCTTTTCACGCTGAAGGTCAGTCCACCTCGGCGATCTCACCGTCCCACTCGATCGCGATCCCGCGCTGCACGCTCTGGGAGGCGGGGCAGCCCTTCTCGTGGACGGCGATCGCCCGTTCCGCCTCCTCCCGCTTGCCGCGGGGAACCTTGACCCGGTAGTGGACCTTGATCCGGGTGATGAGGGGGTGGCCATCCACGTTCTCGATCACCCCCTCGGCATCGGCCATCAGCCGATCGCCGCTCGTCGGGATCTTGCGCGCTACCAGCGCGCCGGCAAGAGTGCCGGTCATTCAGCCGGCCACGGCTGCGACGACGTGGTCGAGGGTCGTCGGCAGCTCTTCCTCCGGCTCCACCCCGTAGAAGCGCTTGACCGCCCCGTGGAGCCCGTAATGGACCGGCTCCGGGAAGGGGGCGATGTAGGCCCGCCGGTGCGGTCCCTTGTCCTTGAGGATCTTCACCTGTGACGTGTAGATGTGCTCGCCCATGCTCCGTCTCCTCCCTGGCTCCTCAACCGCGGGTGCGTGCCGCCCGGCCGATCCTGTTCTACCACGGGGGGCCTCTTCCGGCAATTCGCCTTGACCGGCTCTCGGGCCGCCGATAGACTCCGCGTATCCGTCGCCCGGAGGGGTCCCCGCATCCCAGCCCAAGGCCCTCGCAGCCCCCATCCCTGCTCTTCAGGGCGTGGCGGGTTGCGGCCGGAGCGCGGTCCGCGGAGGGCAGGTGGCTTCGAGCACCGTGATCGCACGGGCCCTGCGCGCCGTCGCGCGGGTCGTCACGCGCTTTCCCGTGCCGGTCCTGCTTCTGGCTCTCCTCAGCGCGGCCGGCTCCCTCTGGTACACCCACCGCCATCTTCGCTTCGAGGTGGCCCGGAGCACGCTGGTGGGCTCCGGGGAGCGGTACGACCGGCTCTATCAGGAGTACCGGGCGGACTTTCCGGACTACGAGCGCCTCGTGATCGTGGTCGAGGCGGGCGGCCTGGCAGAGGCCAAGGCGTACGCCGATGCCCTGGCGGAGCGCCTGCGGGCTGACCCCGCCCACGTCCGGGACGTCCTCTACCGGATTGACCCCAAGGAATTTGCCGATCGGGCGCTCCTCTACCTCGGCCCGGAGGACCTCCGGAAGCTCCGGGCGAAGGTCGAGGAGCACCGGGAGTTCCTGGCTGCATTCGCGGCCCGGCCGACCCTTGAGGAGTTCTTCGCCCTGACGAACCGGGAGGTGACCCGGGGGCTGGTCCGTCACCTCTTCACGGACCTGGAGCCGGAGGAGCCGGCGGGGGAGCCCCTCGCGGTGGACCTTCCCCTCCTGACGCAGGTGCTGGAGGGGATGCGCGAGGCCCTGGCCGGGAATGCCGCGTACCGCTCCCCCTGGGAAGCCTTCCTCGCGGGGGCCGGCGGGAGGACCGGCAGCGACGGCTACCTGTTCTCCGAGGACAAGCGGCTCCTCTTCCTCCTGGTGGCACCGGTCGAGGCCGAGACGACCTTCCTCGATCTCTGGCGGACCGAGGGCACCCGGGATCCGGTCGCGGCCATCCGGGAGGCCGCGGCAGCCGTCCGGCGCGACTTCCCCGGGGTGACGGTCGGGGTGACCGGGACGCCGGCGCTGGCTGCCGACGAGATGCGGGCGACCCAGCGGGATATCCTGCTCGCCTCGCTCCTCGGATTTCTGGCGAACGCCCTGCTCCTGGTGATCCCGTTCCGGGCTGTGGTGAAGCCCGCCTTCGCGCTCCTAACCCTCCTCGTCGGCACCGCCTGGGCCTTCGGCTTCGCCACCCTCACCATCGGCCACCTGAATCTCCTCTCGGCCGTCTTCTCCAGCATCCTCATCGGGATCGGGGTGAACTTCCCGATCCACTTCCTGGCGCGCTACGAGGAAGAGCGGCGGGCCGGGAAGGAGGCCCCCGCCGCCCTGGAGGAGACCCTGGGACAAACGGGGGTGGGAGTCCTGGGGGCTGCTCTCGTCACCGTGGCCGCCTTCTGGAGCACCCTGCTGACAAACTTCCGGGGCATCGCCGAGTTGGGGTTCATCGCCGGCAGCGGCCTCTTCCTCTGCTTCCTGGCCAGCATCACCGTCTTCCCGGCCTGCGTCGCGCTCAAGGATGCCCGTCGGCCCGCCCCTGCGGCCCCCCCGACCGCCCCTCTCCCGGCGGGCAGGGGATGGGATTCCCTCCTGGGGCGGCCCTGGCCCATCGTCATGGCCGGGACGCTCTTGGCCCTCCTCCCCCTGGCGTTCATCTCCCGCCTCGGCTTCGACTACAACCTCCTGCGCCTCCTCCCTGGGGGGAGCGAAGCGGTGGCGACGGAGGAGCGCCTGCAGGAGAAGGCCGGGCAGTCCACCTGGTTCGCCGTGAGCCTGGCCCCTTCCCTCGAGGAGGCCGAGCGGCGGCACGCCGCCTTTGCTGCGCTGCCCGAGGTGGGCCGGGTGGAGAGCGTCCTCGACCTGCTCCCGGCCGACGCGGAGGAGAACCGCCGGATCCTCCGGAGGCTTCGCCCGGCCGTGGCCGCCCTGCGCGTATCGTCGCTGCCCCGCGAGGCTCCGGACCTGGGCACCCTGGCGGAGAGCCTCCACCGGATCCGGTTCAAACTCGGCGAGGAGGGGGGGGAGGCCGAGGTCGCCGCTGCGCGGACCGCCCTGGAGCGGGTCCTCGCCGGCGTCGAGGCGGTGCCGACCAGTGGCTGGGCAGGGCGGCGCCTGTTTGCCTACGGCCGCCGGCTCGGCGCCGACTTTGCCGAGAAACTCCGCCTGCTGCGGCGGAACGTGGAGGCTCCCCCCATCACGGTCTCTACCCTCCCGGCCAGCCTCAAGAGCCGCTTCGTGGGGAGGAGCGGCCGCCTGCTGGTGCGGATCTACCCCCGCGGCGATATCTGGGACCGGGAGGCCACGGGACGGTTCATCGGAGCCCTGCGCCGCGTGGACCCGGAAGTGACCGGCCCTCCCGTCCACACCTTCGAGGCCAGCCGTGCCCTCACCCGGGGGTACCGGCAGGCCGGTCTGTACGCGCTGCTGGCGATCTTCGCCCTCTCGGCGATCCTGTTCCGCCACGCTGGCTACGCCCTGCTCAGCATGGTCCCCCTGCTCGCGGGGGCGGGCTGGACGGTCGGGCTGATGGCGATCCTGGGCATCTCCTTCAACCTTGCGAACTTGTTCGCCCTCCCCCTCATCCTGGGGATGGGGGTGGACAATGGGATGAACCTGGTGGCCCGTTTCCGGGAGGACGGGGCGCGGCGGTTCGTCCTGGCGACGGCGATGGGGAAGTCCATGGTCCTGGCCTCCCTCACGACGATTGCGGGTTTTGGCGCCCTCCTCGTGGCCCAGCACCGGGGGATCGCGAGCCTGGGCCTTCTCCTCACCCTCGGCGTGAGCAATATCCTTCTGGCCAGCCTGACCCTCCTTCCTGCTATCCTCGTCCTGCTCCGGCGCCGGATGAGCCACTAAGGGCCACCCGCCTTGACAGCCCCCGGGGGCGGGCGTATAGTCCCTGCCGGCCCGGTCGTGTCGCCGGGCGTTTGCCGCCGAATGCTCCTCCGGAGCAGCGGGGGACCCACGGGGAGCGATCCCCCCCGGGGCGAATCGCGGGTGCTCCTGAGCCGAGGGCGCCCGGACGGGGACTTTCAACCCCGAGCCCGTCAGCTAACCCCGCAGGCTGGTTGGAAGGGCAGATCGCCCGCGGCCGGGCGCACGCCGCAGGGACACGGTCCGCGGCGTGTTGTGGTTTGGGGGGCGGCAAGGCGCCCCCGGCCATGTCCTCTTCCCTCAAGCGGCTCCTGCTGGGCGATCCGCTGGCAACAGCCCAGGCCGAGGGGCAACGCCTCGGCAAGGTCACCGGCCTCGCCGTTTTCGCTTCCGACGCGCTCTCCTCCGTCGCCTACGCGACCGAGGAGATCCTTCTGGCCCTCGCCCTGGCCGGGACGGTCGCGTTCGCCTGGACCCTCCCCATCGGGACCGCCATCGGCCTCCTCCTCGTCGTCGTGGCCACTTCCTACCGGCAAACGGTGTACGCCTACCCGTCCGGGGGTGGTGCCTACACCGTGGCCCTCCACAACCTGGGGCGGGGCGCCGGACTCACGGCCGCCGCCGCCCTCATGATTGACTATGTCCTGACAGTGGCGGTGAGCAGCGCGGCGGGAGTGGCAGCCATCACGTCAGCCTTCCCCCTCCTCTACCCCTGGCGGGTGAGTCTTTGCGCGATTGGCATCATCGTCCTCATGCTAGCCAACCTGCGGGGGGTGCGGGAGTCGGGACGGCTCTTCGCCGTCCCCACCTACCTCTTCATCGCCAGTTTTCTGCTCCTGCTGGCCGGGGGGGCCTTCGTGGTCTGGTCTGGCGGGGGTGTCGCGATTGCGTCGGGGGGGCCGCCCGCGGCCCTCGAGAATTCCGGCGCCGGTGGCGCCGCTGCCGCCGTCCCCCTCTTCCTCCTCCTCCGGGCCTTCTC
>CAZRDA010000086.1:0-6796 GCA_964598715.1 uncultured bacterium
GATCCCCATGCATGTATCTGATGGAATAGACGTGGACGAGGAAGCCGACCACGGTAACCGTCAGCATCATCACCGTGGAGAGGGGATCCACGAGGAACCCGACCGAGACCTGAAAATCCCCGGCAGCAACCCAGGGGTAGAGGTCCATATTGAGGGTCTGACCCGCAAAGACCTGGAAGGAGATGAGAAAGGCCACCAGGCAGGAGAGGCCCGCCGCGGGGACTGCCACCCAGTAGGCCCGATCCCGGATATATGTCCGCCCAAAGAGGCCATTGATAATGACCCCCAGGAGAGGAAACCCCGGCACCAGCCAGATCAACGCTATCATGTCTCACGCGTTCCGAGGTTCACGGGCGAGGTCAAGGCGGGGCGCTCGGGGGTCCACCCGAAGGGGGCCCTCCGAGGAAAGCCGGGGACTTGTTGCTCCAGAGGAACCTCGGAGGCGAAAAACAATAAGAGGCTCACCGCGAGGTAAGCCTCTTATTGGAATGACCCCGTCGCCAATTTCCCGGGTCGGTACTTACGCCTTCGCCACGGCCTCCTTCGGCGCCGGCGCCCTGACGAGGGCGGCGCAGATCAACCCAACGATACACGCCCCGGCCAGGTAAAAGAAGATGGTCGCCCAGGAGTCAACAAGACTCCGGAGCCGAGCGGCGTACAGGGGCTGGACAACGCCGGCCACCCCATATGCGCTGAAGAGCCAGCCGTAGTTCACCCCCAGGTTCTTGGTCCCGAAGTAGTCCGCCGTAAAGGCCGGCATCAGGGCCAGGGTGCCCCCGAAGGCAAAGCCCACGAACGCGAGGCCTGCGACGTAGATGCCAAAGGACGACGCGTTCGGAAGGATCAGGAACAGGGAGATCAGGTGGAAGCCGAAGACCAGCATCCATGCATTCTTCCGGCCGATCGTGTCAGAGATCCACCCGAACCCTGGCCGTCCCGCGCCGTTGAAGACCGCCAGGAGCGTCAGGGCTCCTCCCGCGACGACCGGGGTCAGCTTCGCCATCTCTTGTCCGATTGGAGACGCCTGGGAGATGACGACCAATCCCACGCCGGCCGAGATGAGATAGGCGATCCAGAGCATCCAGAACGAAGCGGTGCCCACCATCTCCCCGCCCGTGTAGTCGTACTTGATCGCCTTCGCACCGGGAGCCGGGGCAGGGGGGGTCCAGCCTGCTGGCCGGTACCCGGCCGGTGGATTCCGGAGCATGGTCCCACAGCCTGCCACGATAATCCCGAAGACGACCCCGAGGATCCCCAGGGTGTTCAGGGCTCCAACGTTCGCGACCAGAATCGGTCCACCGATCCCACCAATGAACGCCCCCGCGCCGAACCCCATCACCACCAGGCCGGTCATGAGCCCGCGCTTGTCCGGCCACCACTTCACCGTCGTGGCGATCGGCGTGACATAGGCAAAGCCAATGCCCACGCCGCCCAGCACCCCGAAGGCGATGTTCAGGCCCAACAGGGTAGATCCCATGAGCGCGGACAGGGCCCAGCCGGCCCCGAAGAGGAGGCCTCCCGTGATGGCCACGGGCCTTGGCCCGGCCTTATCCTGCCATCGGCCAGCCAGCACCATGCCGACCGCGAAGGCCCCGATGGAGACCGAAAAGGGCACTGTTGCGTCGAAGGCCGACCAGCCCATCTCCTTCTGCAAGGGGATCCGGAACACGCTCCAGGCGTAGAGGTTCCCCATGCAGAGGTTCATGATGATCCCCAGGATCGGAAATAACGCTCGGTTCGCAGGCCGCTCTTCCATCGCTCTCCCTCCCGTCTGTTGAGAGGAGAAGGTGAATCCTCCTCCCGTAACCCTAAGGGTCCCGCCTCAGACCAGATGCGGATCGGAGTGACTCACCAGCGCCGATCCGGCATCGCCCCATTTGTGGGGAGCAACTCTCCCGCCGGGCTTCGGAAACAACGGTGCAAGTACCCGACTCCTCCCCAGCCGGCGGGCGGCTATCCTCGGGGGCCTCGTTCGCTTGTCTGTATGCGTGACGCAGAGAACTTCGTGCGGGCTGGGAATATCGGATAAAACTACTATATGGCTCGACGCGGGGAGCCCAAGTGACGGATGCGCCGACGCCTCATCACCTCCTTCGCCCCATCAGGATTTATGGATGGATGCCGAGTAGAGCTTACTCGGTATCACGGGGCGGCAGGGAGTGTCAAGGAAAAAGTCACATACCCCCAGGACGGCTCCGGGCGGACTCGGAGGACAGCCGGAGCCATCGCCCCCGCGGTCCGCTCCGCTGAGCGGGCTGCTGCGTCCCGCGCCTCTGCTGCTGCCATCCAATTTGGCCTTGACAAAGCGCAAACACTATTCCAACATGAGCGCCGACATTTCCTGAGTCACCCACCCGTCCTGCACACCGGAGTTTTTCGACAACCTCGAGGCCAGCCTTGGGTCCCCGCGCCCCGCGTCGAGTCCCCGGTCCCACTCCCCGCGCCAAGGGAGCAGCCGGCCCCGCCCACCAGGAGGAGCACCCGTGAGCGCGCCCGAGGGCCCCCTCAAGCGGACCCCGCTGAACCTGACGCACCGAGCCCTGGGGGCGAAGATGGTCCCCTTCGGCGGCTGGGACATGCCGGTCCAGTACTCCGGCATCCTGGACGAGCACCGCGCCGTCCGGATGGCGGCGGGCCTCTTCGACGTGAGCCACATGGGGGAGATCGAGATCGCGGGCCCGGAGGCGCTGCCCGCCCTGCAACGCCTCATCACCAACGATGCGTCGCAGCTCGCGCCCGGCCAGGTTCAGTACGCGGCCCTCACCACCCCGAACGGGACCTTCGTGGATGACCTGACGGTGTACCGGCTGGGCGAGAGCCAGTTCATGCTGACCGTGAACGCGGCCAACATCGAGAAGGACTTCGCCTGGATCCGCGAGAACCTCAAGGGGCGGGCCACGCCCGTGAACCTCAGCGACGAAACCGCCCTGATCGCGCTCCAGGGACCGAAGGCCCCGGAGATCCTCCAGCCGCTGACCCCCGTGACCCTGGGCGCCCTGAAGTACTACTGGTTCACGTCCGGCCGCGTGGCCGGCCTGGAGGCCCGGATCTCCCGGACCGGATACACCGGGGAGGATGGGTTCGAGATCTATCTGCCGGCCGTCCAGGCCGAGCGCCTCTGGGAGGTCCTGCTCGCGCAGGGGAAGGGGGCAGGGCTCCTCCCCTGCGGCCTGGGGGCCCGGGACACGCTCCGCCTCGAGGCGAAGATGGCCCTCTACGGCAACGACATTGACGACCGGCACACCGTCCTCGAGGCGGACCTCGGCTGGATCGTCAAGTGGGAGAAGGGGGAGTTCATCGGGCGGGAGGTGCTGGCCCGGCAGAAGGCCGAGGGGGTCGCGCGGAAACTCGTCGGGTTCGAGATGGTGGGCCGGGGCATCGCCCGGTCGCACTACCGGATCGTGAAGGACGGCCGGCCGATCGGGGAGGTGACGAGCGGCGGTCCCGCCCCCTTCCTGGGGAAGGCCATCGGCCTCGGGTACGTGGAGACTCCGTTCAGCGCCGTCGGGACCGAGTTCGACGTCCTGATCCGCGAGCAGCCGGTCCGGGCTCGCGTGGTCCCGACCCCCTTTTACAAGCGTCCCAAGAAGTAGCGACCGGCGCCCGGTCGCGGCGGTCGCCGCCAAGGAGCCCTCTTGAGCGGGAGGTGCGCATGACGAATCCCGAGGGTTTGAAGTACACGCGCGAGCACGAGTGGGTCAAGGTCGAGGGCGACAGGGGGCGCATCGGGATCACCCACTACGCCCAAGACCAGCTCGGGGACGTGGTCTTCGTGGAACTGCCCAAGAAGGGACGCCAGCTCCGGCAGATGGAGTCGTTCGGCGTCGTCGAGTCGGTGAAGGCCGTCTCCGACCTGTATTGCCCGGTGAGCGGGGAGGTTGTGGAGGTCAACAGCGCGCTGGAGCAGAAACCCGAGCTCGTGAACCAGGATCCGTACGGCCAGGGGTGGATGATCATCGTGAAGGTCCGGAGCCCGAAGGAGCTGGACGCCCTCATGAGTGCGAAGCAGTACACCGCCTTCCTGGAAAAAGGAGCGAAGTGATGCGGTACATCCCCAACACCGACGCCGACTGCCGCCAGATGCTGGCCGCGATAGGCGTCCGGTCGGCGGAGGAGCTCCTGGCCGACATCCCCCGGCAGGTGCGGGTGAAGGGAAACCTCAGGGTGCCGCCCGCCCTGTCGGAGACGGACCTGATGCGGCACATGCGCGAGTTAGCGGCCAAGGACGCCGACGCGGAGAGCTACGCCTCCTTCCTCGGGGCCGGCGCCTACCACCACTTCGCCCCAACCATCGTGAATCACCTGATCCTCCGGGGCGAGTTCCTGACCGCCTACACGCCCTACCAGCCGGAGGTCTCCCAGGGGACCCTCCAGGCCATCTACGAGTACCAGACCCTCATCTGCCAGTTGACCGGCATGGAGGTCGCCAACGCCTCCATGTACGAGGGGGGGTCGGCCCTGGCGGAGGCGGTCCTGATGGCGCACCGGGCGACGGGGCGGGAGGAGGTGGTGGTGGCGCGCACCGTCCACCCGGAGTACCGGCAGGTGATGCGGACCTACCTGGGAGCACTGGGGGTGCGGATCCGCGAGGTTCCCTACGCCGCCACCGGGGGGACCGATCTGAAGTTGCTCCGGGCGGCGGTGACCGAGCAGACGGCGTGCGTGGCGATCCAGTCCCCCAACTTCTTCGGGGTGGTGGAGGATCTGGCCGAGGCGGCCGACGCCGCCCACGCGAAGGGGGGGCTCAGCGTGGTGGCCGTGGCCGAGCCGGTCTCCCTGGGCCTTCTCGCCCCCCCGGGCGAGCAGGGGGCCGACATCGTAGTGGGGGAGGGGCAGGCATTCGGCAACCCGATCTCCTTCGGCGGCCCCTACCTGGGCTTCTTCGCCACGAGGGAGAAGTACATCCGGAGCATGCCGGGGAGGCTCGTGGGGCAGACGGAGGACCGCGACGGGCGCGTGGGGTACGTTTTGACCCTCTCCACCCGGGAGCAGCACATCCGCCGCGAGAAGGCCACCTCCAACATCTGCACCAACGAGGGCCTCTGCGCGCTGGCGGCTACCATCGCCCTCTCCGCCCTGGGCAAGCAGGGGCTGCGGGAGATGGCCCTCCTGAACCTCCGGAAGGCGGCCTACGCCAAGGGGAAGCTGGCGAGGGCCAAGGGAATTAGCCTCCGGTTCAGCGGGCCGACGTTCAACGAGTTTGTGGTGCAGAGTAAGCGCCGTCCGGTCCCCCAGATTCTGGATGGCCTGGCCCGCAAGCGCATCCTGGGGGGCGTGGCCCTTGACCGCTTCTACCCCGAGCTCCGGGACTGCTTCCTGGTCTGCGTGACCGAGCAGAACCGTCGGGAGGAGATTGACGGGCTCACCAAGGCCCTGGGAGGGGGACGATGAGCGAGTACACCGTCGGCACCCGTGGGCTCATCTTCAACGAGCCCCTGATCTTCGAGCGGAGCGCGGCGGGGCGGGTGGGCTACTCCCTCCCGCCCAGCGACGTGCCTGAGGAGAAACCGGAGCGCCTCATCCCCCGGAAGTTCCTGCGGAAGGAGATTACCGGGTTCCCCGAGGTGAGCGAACTCGACGTGGTCCGCCACTTCACCCGGCTCTCCCAGTGGAACTTCGGCATTGACCTCGGAATGTACCCCCTGGGCTCCTGCACCATGAAGTACAACCCCAGGGTGAACGAGGACGCGGCCCGGCTGCCGGGCTTCGCCCGTGCCCACCCCTATCAGCCCGAGGCGCTGAGCCAGGGGGCTCTGCAACTGATGCACGAACTGGCCCAGTATCTGGCCGAGATCGCCGGCATGGACGCGGCCTCCCTGCAACCGGCCGCCGGCGCGCACGGGGAACTGACCGGGATGCTCCTTGTCCGGGCCTACCACGTGAGCAAGGGGAACCCCCGCAAGAAGGTGCTGGTCCCGGACTCGGCCCACGGCACGAACCCGGCCTCCGCCGCCATCTGCGGCTACCAGGTGGTCCCGGTGAAAACCGGCCCCCGGGGCTCGGTCGAGCCGCAGGTCGTGGCGGACGTGATGGACGCGGACGTGGCCGCCATCATGATGACCAATCCGAACACGCTGGGCCTCTTCGAGGAGAACATCGTGGAGGTCTGCCAGGTGGTCCACGCCAAGGGGGGGCAGGTCTATTGCGACGGGGCCAACATGAACCCCATGGTCGGGATCGCGAAGATGGGCGCCATGGGGATTGACGTCCTCCAGTACAACCTCCACAAGACGTTTTCGACGCCCCACGGGGGGGGCGGGCCCGGGTGCGGCCCCGTGGCCCTGAAGGCGCACCTCGCCCCCTTCATGCCGGTGCCGGTGGTGGTGAGGCGGGGGGCGCGCTACGCCCTGGACCACGACCGGCCCCAGTCCATCGGGAAGGTCCGGGCCTTCTACGGCAACTTCGGCATGATGGTCCGGGCCTACGCCTACATCCGCACCCTCGGCCCCGACGGCCTGCGCCGCATGGCCGAGGTTGCCGTGATCAACGCCAACTACCTGATGAGCCAGCTCAGGGGCGCCTACGATCTGCCCTACGACCGGTTCTGCAAGCACGAGTGCGTCTTCTCCGACGCCGTCCAGGCGAAGAAGGACGTCCACACGCTGGATATTGCCAAGCGCCTCATGGACTACGGCTTCCACCCGCCGACCATCTACTTCCCCCTCATCGTGAAGGGGGCGCTCATGATCGAGCCCACGGAGTCGGAGAGCAAGGAGACCCTGGATCAGTTCATCGCCGCCCTGAAGCGGATCGCGGTGGAGGCGGAGGAGCACCCGGACCTCCTGCACGACGCGCC
>CAZRDA010000087.1:0-6764 GCA_964598715.1 uncultured bacterium
ACTTCCCCCCGATCCGCCCGTCCAGCCCCATCGCCTTCGCCACCACGTGGACGTCCGCCCCGACCTTCTCGCAGAGGTTGGCGATCTCATTGATAAAAGTGATCTTGGTGGCCAGGTAGGCGTTGCTCGCGTACTTGATGAGCTCGGCCGTCTGCAGATCGGTGACAACCACCGGCGTCTCGATGAGGTACAGGGGCCGGTAGAGGTCCTTCAGGATCGCGATGGCCTGCGCGGAGGTGGCGCCGATCACGACCCGGTTCGGCCGCATGAAGTCCTCGATGGCGGCTCCTTCCCGCAGGAACTCCGGGTTGGCCACGATGTCGAAGTCCACGTGCTCACGCTGATGCTCGCTGATAATTTCCCGGATCCTGGCCCCGGTGCCCACCGGCACCGTGCTCTTGGTGACCACGACCTTATAGCTGTCCATGGCCGCGGCGATCCCCCGCGCCACCTCCTCGATGGCGCTGAGGTCGGCCGAGCCATCCCCCCGCGGGGGCGTGCCCACGGCCACGAAGATCACGAGCGCGCCCTGGACGCCCGCGCGCAGATCCGTGGTGAAGTGCAGGCGCCCCTCGCGGCTGCTCTTCTGGACGAGTTCCTCCAGCCCGGGTTCGAAGAAGGGGACCTGCCCCGCCTTGAGCGCGTTGATCCGCGCGGCATCCTTGTCCACGCAGGTGACCTGGAGGCCGAATTCGGCGAAGCAGGCTCCCGTCACCAGCCCGACGTAGCCGACGCCAACCACACAGATATTCATGCGGCCTCTCTCCCCTCCGACCGGTACCAGGCCACGAAGCGCTCTAGGCCCTCCGCGATCTTCACCTTCGGTTCGAAGCCGAACGCCGCCCTAGCCGCCGAGATATCGGCGCAGGTGAACGGAACGTCTCCCGGCTCGAGCGGCAAGGCCTCAATCTTCACCGTCTTGCCGAGGGCAACTTCCAGGAGCCGGACCAGATCCGTCAGCCGTATCGGGTCCGCGTTTCCCAGATTATAGATCCCAAATCCCAAACAGGTGTCGAGCGCCCCCAGGACGCCCGAAACGATGTCATCTATATATGTATAATCCCGAGCGCTGGTCCCATCGCCGAAAAGGGGGACCGGCTCCCCTCCCTCGATGAGGCGAGCGAACTTGTGAATGGCCATCTCCGGCCGCTGCCTCGGCCCGTACACGGTGAAGAAGCGCAGGCAGGTCGTGGCCATTCCGGATAACGCATGCGTCGTCCGGCAGAGCAGTTCTCCGGCCCGCTTCGTGGCCGCGTAGGGGGAGGCCGGGATGTCCACCTCGTCGGTCTCTTTGAAAGGCCGGCCCGTCCGGAACCCATAGACCGAAGAGGAAGACCCGAAGAGGAGCTTCGGGACGTCCGCCCGGCCCGCCGCCTCCAGGAGGCGGGCCGTGCCGGTCACGTTCACGTCGGCGTAGAGCGCCGGCTGGCGGATCGAGGGGCGCACCCCCGCGCGCGCCGCCAGGTGGATGACCGCACTCACCCGGTGCCGGCGGAAGAGATCCTCCAGCGCCCGCCCATCCCGGAGATCCCCCTCAACGAGGGTGAACCCGCGGTGGCGAAGGACGCCGGCCAGGTTCTGCCGCTTGATGGCCGGCGCGTAGAAATCGTCGAAGTTGTCCAGGCAGACGACCGCCTCCGCCCGTGCGAGAAGGGCCTCGCAGAGATGCGACCCGATGAATCCCGCCCCGCCCGTTACCAGGATGGCCATGCTCGCGCGGCCGGCCCCACGCGGCCGACCCCTCTCTCGATCGTCACCCCCGGCGATCCTTGCCCACGGCACCGCGCCAGGAGTCCAGGAGATCCCCCAGCGTCCGCTCCAGGGGAATCCGGGGCGACCAACCGGTCGCACCCTGAAGCTTTTCGTAGCTCCCGACGAGGACCGGCACATCCTCGGTCCGCCCCCGCGTCGGGTCGGCCTCGACGGCGATCGGCCTCCCCGCCTGCCCCCTGAGGATCTCGAGGATCTCCCCGACGCTCCAGGCCTTCCCGCTGCAGACGTTATAGACCTCGCCCGAGGTCCCCTTTTCGAGGAGCAGGACGTACGCCCGGACGACATCCCGGACATCCGAGAAGTCCCGGCGGGCCGTGAGATCCCCTACCCGCAGGACGGCCCCCGCTTGGCCGGCCTCGATCCGGGCGATCTGGCGGGCGAAGTCGGAGCAGACGAAGGTCGGCTCCTGCCCCGGCCCGGTATGATTGAAGGCCCGCGCGACGGTGACCTCGAGTCCGCGGGTCCGCCCGTAGAAGCGGGCCACCTGCTCGGCGGCCGCCTTGCTGATGCCATAGGGGGTGAGCGGCCGGAGGGGCCGATCCTCGGTGAGGGGCAGGTCTTCCTCCCGGACCTCCCCGTAGGCCTCGGCCGACCCGATGACCAGGATCCGCGCCCCCGGTGCCGCCGCGGCTGCCGCCTCGAGGAGGCTGACCGTCCCGCCGGCGTTCACCGCGAACGTCCCCTCCGGGTCCTTCAGGGAGTCGGCGACCGAGGAGCGCGCGGCCAGATGAACGATCCGGTCCGGCCGGACCTCCTTGATCAAGGTCCGCATCCGCTCCCTCTGGCAGACGTCCGCCTCATACATCTTCACCCCGGCCGGAAGGGCCTCCGGCGTGCGGCCCACGGGCAAACCGCACCCCACGGCCTCGTGTCCCTCGGCGGTCAGATGCGCCGCGAGGTGGCGCCCCACGAAACCCGCGATCCCCGTGATGAAGGCGCGCATCAGCGGGTCACGCCATACCGCTTGAGGTCGGCATCCACCATCATGGCGACCAGGCCCTCGAATGAGACCGTCGGCGCCCACCCCAGTTTGGTCCGGGCTTTCGTCGCATCCGCCACCAGGAAGTCCACCTCGGCCGGCCGGATCAGGGCCCGGTCCACCACCACGTGCTTCCTCCAGTCGAGACCCGCCCGGGCAAACGCCGCCTCTGCCAGCTCCGCGACCGAGTGGGTCTCCCCCGTCCCGACCACGTAGTCGTCGGGGGCGTCCTGCTGGAGCATGAGCCACATCGCCCGAACGTAGTCGCCGGCGTACCCCCAGTCCCGTCGCGCCTCCAGGTTTCCGAGCCGGAGTTCGCTGGCCAGCCCCGCCTTGATCCGGGCCACCCCGTCCGTAACTTTGCGGGTCACGAATTCCTTCCCCCGCCGCGGGGATTCGTGATTGAACAGAATCCCGCTGACCGCGAAGATCCCGTACGACTCCCGGTAGTTCACGGTGAGGTGGTGGGCGTAGACCTTGGCGACGCCGTAGGGGCTCCGGGGGTGAAACGGGGTCTTCTCCGTCTGGGGGACCTCCCGCACCTTCCCGAACATCTCGCTGCTCGAGGCCTGGTAGAACCTGATCCCCCGGTCCACCAGGCGGATGGCCTCGAGCACCCGCGTCACCCCGAGGGCCGTGAACTCGCCCGTCAGCATCGGCTGCTCCCAGGAGGTCGGGACGAAGGACATGGAGGCCAGGTTGTACACTTCGTGCGGCTCGACCGTCTTCAGGAGGGTGATCAGCGAGAGTTGATCGAGCAGGTCCGCCTGCATGAGGGTGACCTTCTCCTTGATGTGTTCGATCCGCTCGAAGTTCTCGGTGCTGGCCCGCCGGACCATCCCGAAGACCCGGTATCCCTGCTCCAGCAATAACTCCGCGAGGTAGGAGCCGTCCTGCCCCGTGATCCCCGTGATGAGGGCGCGCCGCACGGTGCTGCTCCTCTCTTACCCCGCCCGTTCCGTCGGTCCCGCAGCCTTCGGCAGGGCCGAGAGCTGCTTGAGCGTGAGGTGCTCCGCCGAAAGGATCGCCCACCCGGCGACCGTCACCGGGAAGAAGTACGACGCGTGCAGGATGACCGAGAAGGTCAGGGCCTGGCTCGCCTCGACCCCGTAGAGGGCCAGGGCCGCCACGGTGAAAAACTGGAAGGTTCCCACGAACCCCGGCGCCGAGGGGAGACTCATGCCGACCCCCAGATAGACGAGGAGCGTCAGGGCGGCGCTCCAGGGCAGCGCGAGGTCCAGGCTCCAGAACCCCACCTGGGTCGTCAGCGCGTAGATCCCCCAGAGCAGGACCGTCCAGCCGAGCAAGGCCGGGGCCCGCCGTCTCAGGTCGCAGCCCGCCGCCCCCTCGATGAGGGTGCGGCCGAGCTCCGCGACGCGCCCCTGCATCCTGGCCGGCACCCAGCGGAACAGTGCAGCGACAAGTGGACCATCCGGCCCCTGCCGCCTCAGCCACAGGAGCGCGACGAACGCGACGCCCCCGAGGCCGATGCCCAGGAGCCAGGCCTGCCGCATTCCCTCCGAGAGGGGGACAAAGGGGAGGGCGAGCCCGGCCAGGACCACCACCGTCAGGAGATCCAGGACCCGATCCACGACGACGGTCCCGAGGACATACCCCAGGGAGAGATTCCCCCGCCGCCCGGCCATATAGGCCCGGGCGATTTCCCCGAGACGGGCCGGCAGGAGGTTGTTCCCCATGTACCCGACCAGCGTCGCCGCGAAGAGGTGCCCGAGCGCGAGCCGGTCGGGCTCCCGGAACAGGAGACGCCATCGGACGGCCCGGAGCCACGCCCCGACAAAGTAGAGGACGACGACTGCCGCGATGAGACTCCAGCGGACGTCTCCGAGAGCCTCCCGGATTTCGCCGACCTGGACCTGCCGCGCGAGGAGGAGGAGCAGGCCGGCGCTGACGAGGATGCCGAGGGCGGTCCGGGCGGCTGACCTCACCGGCGCTTCCCTCCCCCCGCCTGGAGGAGGCGGCGGACCTCCTGCGCCCGCCCCTTCGGGCAGACCAGGATCCCGTCCGGGCCGTCCACGACGATCACCCCCTTCAGGCCGAGCGTCCGGATCGGCTTTTCGGTCCCGTAGATGACGCAATCGGCCGAGTCAATCCCGACGTGCTCCCCCACCACCACGTTCCCGCGCCGGTCGGGGCGCAGCACCCGCTCGAGTGCGGACCAGGAGCCGAGGTCGTCCCACGGGAAGGCGGCCGGAACCATCGCCACGTCGGGGCTCTTCTCGAGGATGCCGTAGTCCACCGAGATCTTTGGCATCCGGGGGAACTCTCGGGCGAGGACGCCTGCCCCGTCCCGCCGCCCCCAGGCATCCCGGACCCGGCAGAGGCGGGCCCACAGCTCCGGCATGAGGCGGGCCAGGTGTCCCTGGATCGTCCGGTTCCTCCAGGCAAAGATGCCGGCGTTCCAGGTGCAGCGAGGGTCCCGGGCCAGGCGCGCGGCGCGGGTGGGGCTCGGCTTCTCCAGGAACCGGCGGACCCACCGGACTCCCGGCGCCCCCGTGACCGGCTTCCCCGCCAGGATGTAGCCGTACCCGCTCTCGGGCCGGCTCGGCCGTACCCCCACCGTCACCAGGGCGTCGTGCCGCCGCACGACCGCGACGGCGCGCTGCATCGTCCGCCGGAAGCCCCGGACGTCGGCAATGGCATGATCCGCCGGGAAGACGAGCATGACGGGGTCGGGGTGGCGCCGCTCCAGAATGATGGAGGCGAGCCCGATGGCCGGGGCCGTATCCCGGCCCGCCGGCTCCTGGATCAGGTTCTCTCGGGGCAGGTCCGGGACGTGCCGGCGGATGAGGGGAGCGTGGCGTGATCCGGCAACGACGAGCACCCGCTCCACCGGGACCAGGCCCCGGACCCGCTCCACCGTCTCCGCGAGAAGCGAGCGCGGCCCGAACAGCGCCAGGAACTGCTTCGGCAGGCGGTCCGTGCTGAGCGGCCAGAACCGCTCCCCCCTCCCCCCGGCCATGATGACGGCGTAGGCGTCGTCCATGACCACCGTCCCCACCCTAGCCCCCCATCCGCTTGGCGCGCCGGATCCCCCACTTGAGCAACTCGGCCACCCGCTCCTCCGAGGGCCCCTCGGCGTAGATGCGGAGGACCGGCTCCGTCCCGGAGCACCTGAGGAGCAGCCAGGACCCGTCGGCGCCGTGCAGCTTCAGCCCATCCAGGTCCTCCACGCGGACCACCTTCACCCCCTTGAGCACATCGGGGGGATCCTCCTGCACCCCCTTCACGAGGGCCTCGGCAGCCTCGGGGGAGGCGAGCGGCACATCCACCCGCTCGTAGCGGTGGGGGCCGAACTCCTTCTCCAGGTCCGCCAGCAGGGTGCCGAGCGGTTTGCCGTCGGTGGCGACGTACTCCAGGAGCAGCAGGGCCGCGAGCGTGGCGTCGCGCTCCGGGATGTGGCCGCAGATCGCCACCCCCCCGCTTTCCTCCCCGCCGATCAGGACATCCCGCTTGAGCATCTCCTCGGCGATGTACTTGAACCCGATGGGCGTGACCGTCAGGGGCAGGCCGTAGGCGTCGGCCAGTTTGTCCACCATCTGGCCGCTGCTGAAGGCCTTCACGACCCGCCCGGTCATCCCGCGGTGCACGAAGAGATGCTTGAGGAGCAGGGCGAAGATCTGGTGGGAGTTCACGTAGCGGCCCTGCTCGTCCACGGCGGCGAGCCGGTCCGCGTCCCCGTCGAAGGCGAGGCCCAGCCGGATCGTCCCGGGCCCGGAGTAGGGATGGTCGGTCACGACGCGGGTGAGCGCAGTCAGGTGCCGGGCCAGCGGCTCGGGGGCCTGGCCACCGAAGGCCGGGTTCACCTCTGCGTTCAGTTCGGTCACCCGGAGGCGAAGCGCCCGAAGGATCCCGCTCAGGTACCCCTGGCCGGCCCCGTACATCGAGTCAATGCACACCTCCAGCGGGGCCGCCGCGATCCGGGGCAGATCCGCCAGTTCCTTCATCCGGATCCGGTGGGCCGGCCGGGGATCGAACTCGGGCAGCGCCTCGC
>CAZRDA010000088.1:0-6714 GCA_964598715.1 uncultured bacterium
ACGTAGGCAGCACTCCAACGAGCATCAGGATCAGGATCACGAGCAAAATTGTACCAGCCATCGCAACCTCCTTTGCCTCAGGCGTGAGCTACTTCTTCGTGAGTTGGTCCACGCTCGCTCGATCACACTCACCGACCCGCCGCGCGATCTCCTGCTCGGCGCGCTCCTTGGCCCAGCCGTACTTCTCCTGGAGCGTCCCCACCAACTTGTCTCGCTTGCCGGCGATCGTATCGAGATCGTCATCCGTGAGCTTCCCCCACCACTCCCTTACTTGGCCGCGCATCTGCTTCCACTTGCCTTCGAGGACGTCCGTGTTCATGCCACACCTCCACTGTTTTGGGCTTGCGCGTTTACGGTTTCGTCGTTCCGGAAGCCAATGCATCCTTCTGTAATAGTACAATAGTACACTAGTACATCTCTGTCAAGCGAATAAAAGAGGTTAAGGCCAGGGCGCCCCAAAACAGCCCGAGCCAGCGGGATGGGTCCCGCCGGCTCGGCTCTACACTGCCAGAGCGCCCTGCCTCAGGGCAAAGCGGGGCGGGCGGCCTCGGCCCGCTCCCGGGTGATCCGCGCCCAGTACTCCAGGAAGAAGGCCAGGAAGATGCCGGCAAAGAGGCTGACGGCGCCGGCGAGGGCCATGTTGAGGGTGGTCTTGGGCTTGGACTTCCATTCCGCCGGGACGGCCCGATCCAGGACCTGGACGATGGGGCTGTCCCGGGCTTCGGCGATCTTGGCCTGCTCGTACTGCTGGGTCAGCAGTTCAAAGACCGTCTGCTGGACCTTGGCCTCCCGGGTCAGGCGGGCCAGATCCAGTCCGATCCTCGGGACCCGGGCGAAGGGAACCACGATCTCCGGGTGTGCCTCCCCGGGGTTCTTGCTGAAGGCCGGCAGCTCCATCCCCTGGCCGTACTGCATCCGAGCGAACTGCCGCTTCATCTCCTCGATCTGGGTCTTGAGGTGGATGACCTGGGGGTTCTGCTCCGTGGAGAAGCCCCGCACCACCTCCAACTGGACCTCGGCAGCCATGATCTCGCCCTTCAGTCTGGCCGCCCCCTCGATAGAGGCCCTGGCCTGATCTTGGAGGACGACAGCCTTGTTCTGCTCCTGGAAGCTCCGGAGGTCCTCCTCCGCCTTCCGCAGGTCCCGCTCGGTCTCCTTGAGGCGGCTCTCAATGAAACCCCGGTTCCGCCCCGCCTCGGTGACGTTCAGCGTCCGGTTGAGGCGGTCCAAAGTGGCCAGGTAAAAGTTCGCCACATCCGCCGCCCGCTTCGGCTCCCGGTCCTCCACGGTGACCGAGATGACGCCTTCCTTCGAGACCCGGATATTCGTCGCACCCTGCAATGCATTGCGCGCGGCCTGCATCGGCGCGCGCGAATTCTCCGCCCCGTACACCTTCAGCAGATCAAACTGCCTGATCACCTCGTCCGCCATCGTCCGGCTCTTCAGCATCGCCACGAAAATGTCCTTGTTGCTGGCGGGGATGGGAAGAGCGCCGCCCAGGAACTGCGCCGCCCCAGATGTGGCCAACAGCGCGCTGAGGCCCCCGCCCCCTTTCGGATCTGCCGGCGGCAGGATAGAGGCGGTGGACTCGTAGATCTTCGGCAGCACGAAGTAGCTGACCACAAACGCCGTCACCACCGACACGGCGCAGAGCCCGAGGACCATCCTCCCGCGCTTCTTCAGGACTCGGAGGTAGTCCAGGAGGTTGACCTCGTCCTCGTCATCATCATAGCGGTCCCGCTCGCCCCGCTCTCGTCCCTCTTGCATATCAGCAGCCATGGTTCCCGTCCTCTGCGCCGGCCAGCCCGGGCGGACTTCTGCCTCTAGAACAGCGCTACAAGCACCCCGACAGTCAGCGCGAACTGCCCCAGGATCGTCGCCAGATCGCGCGTCAGCGGCAGCGCCCGCACCTTGGGTTCGGTGTCGGCTGGCGCAACGACCGTGTCCCCCGGCTCCAGCGTCCGAAGCTTCGCGAAGTTCGTCACCGCGCTCCCGTCGGCCCGAACGACGTACGCCTCCTTCTTATCCGCCTCCTTGGAGAAGCCGCCCGCCCGATTGAGGTAGTACTCAGCGCTCTCCCCCTCCCTGTGGAGGATCGCCGTCGGGTTGCGCACCGCGCCCACCACCAGAACCGACGAGGGCTTCTTGGAGATGGTGAGTGCGTCCTTTTCCTCCAGCAGGACGTCCTCGCTCGTGCCGGCCATCTTCTCGGGATCATCCAGGTGGACGACCACCCGCCCCAGCACCACCTGGCTGGCCAGCACCCGAAGCAGCTCCCGCCTCTGCGTTAACGACTGACTCTGCAGGGCCGCCTCGTCCCTGCCCGTGCCAGCGGCCAACGTCGCCGCGCCCTCCGAGGCCGCGGCGCTCTGCGTCAGGAGCGCCGCCTCCTGGGCCCGGATGAACTCGTCCAGGCGCTTCTGCTCTTCCTCTTTCACCCGCTCCCGGGTGAACACCGCGGCGGCAAGGTAGGCATCCGCAGTGTATCCCCCCGCCCGCCGGATGACCGAACTCAGCCGCTCCCCCTTGGCGATGGCATACACGCCCGGAAGCTTGACTTCCCCTTTCAGCGTGATGCTCTCCGCGTTCTTGAACTCCGAGCGGACAACTACCTTGTCCAATGGCCGGAGCTCCAGATCATGCTTGGGCTCCCCTTGCCACGCCTGGAGCAGGCTGATCCGGTGCACCTCCCGCGTGTAGTCGGGCGACTGCCGGACCACCTCCACCGTGTCCAGGAACGCCTCCGGGAGAGCGCGGTCCCTGGTGACCAGATCGCTCACGCGCATCCCGGTCCGGAATTCGTACTCCCCAGGGTGCTTCACGTACCCGTCCAAAGTCACCGCGTTATACACGCGCGAGTCAATGGGCAGGACCTTCACCAGGTCCCCATCCTGCAACGGCACGTTGTGGAGCCGGTCCCCCCGGCTGTAGAAGGCCGAGAGGTCCAAATCCATGACGACCTTCCGGGTGTTCTCCTCCACCCGCTCTAACTGCACCCGTTTCAGATAGGCCAGCGGGGTCGCTCCGCCCGCCATGCCGATAAGATCGCTCACCGCCACCGGACCATTCATCTCGTAGATGGCCGGTCGCTTCACCGCCCCGGCAATCCCCGCCACCGGCCCGATGGGCGGGATGAACAGCGTGTCCCCCGAGGAAAGCCGCCGGTCCCGGCTCTTATCCCCCCGCAGGAGAAACTCGTAGAGGTCCAGGGTGGCAATGGCCTGGCCATCCCGGCGAAGCTCGACGTTCCGGAGGCTCCCCAGTTTCGTCGGCCCCCCGGCCACATAGAGCGCATTCACCATCGTAGCCAGCGCACTCAAGGTATAGGCCCCTGGCCGAGCGACCTCCCCCACCACCAGGACGTTGAGGGTTCGCAGTTCCCCCATGGCCAGCCGAATCTGGAAGCCTGAGTAGTACCCCGCGATGCGACGCTGCACGACCCGTTCGGCTTCGGAGAAGGTCAGGCCGCCGACCGGCAGGACCCCCACCTTCGGGACGAAGATCTCCCCCTTCCGGTCCACGGGCAGCGAGAAATTGTTATCCACCAGCCCCCACATGTAGAGCACCAGGTTGTCGCCAGGTCCCACGACATAATCCGGCCCCACCGGGACATCGGTCACCGGCGCAAAGGTCGAACTCGGCTCCTGGAACAGCGTGTAGCCGAACTGGGTCAGGTCGCGCGAGATGACGGTGGGCGGGGGCCGGAATTCGTCCTGGGCCACAATGGGTGGGGCAAAGAACGCCGCCTCAATGGAAGAACGCGGGGGGGTACGCGGCGCCTGCACGGCCCCGGGCTCGACCGTGAACGCCGAGGCGGCGGTGCCCGTCATTCCCGCCCTGTTCTTGACCGTGGCTACGACGATGTTCTCCCCTTTGCGAAGCCGCTCCTGCTCCGGCACCTGGTAACTTGCCTCGGCCGCCGAGACCGAGAAGGCGCGCGTCTTCTCCTCCCCGTTGATGAGGATGCGCACGGTCGCCAGGTCAATGCCTGAGCCCTCATCCGCGAAGCTGATCTGGATCTGGGGTGTATCCGTCCCGATGACAGCGCCATTGCCCGGCTGCATGATATTCACCACCGGAAAGGTCACGGGGGGAGGCATCTTGGTCCCGGTCCCCGGGGGAGCAGGCGTCGCAGAGGTGCCCGGTCGTCCCGGCGTCCCAGAGGTGCCCGGTCGAGCCGGGGCCGACGGCGCGGGTACAACCTGGCCCGGGACCCCCTGGCCGATCCCCTGCCCTTGGGTCCCCGGGAGTGGATAGAGGTTCTGCGCCTCGGGAGCCATCCCGGGAAAGACTGTCAACAAGAGCCCGGTCACGGCAACTGCCAGAGCCAGGCGTAATCTGCGTCGTCGGTGTGTATGAATCGCCCGCATCATCCTCACTCCTTCCCCTCGGCCGTCGCCCGGACCGGCCACGAAACGCTCACCCCGAGCTCCACCAGGTGGTTCGTCGCTTTTGCCCCGGCATTCAAATTGAAGTTCGTGATCCGTTCGTAGGCGTACCCACCCTCGATCGTCACGGTCGGCGAAGACCTGTACCGAAACCCGAGACCTACCTGGATATCGCTTTCGACCCCTGTCTTCTCCCGCGCGGCAAGGCTGTCAACGCCCCGCCGCTCCCGGTCGAAGGTGAGGGCCATTCTCAAATTCTCCGTGAGGAAGGTGCTGGTCTCGACGAAGAAGTCCGTCGCATCGCCCGCGATGTGGTGCCCCAGGATCTGTCCCTTGAAGGTATGGCCCGTCCGATACCAGGTGATGTACTGCCCGGTGTCGGCAACCTCAATTCGCAAGTCAGTCCTGCCGCCGGGCCCCAGGGACGGAAAGTAGACGCCCAGCAAGAAGGCTTCGGCATTAATCCACGCGAGGAGTCCCTTCGAAAAGACACCCGCGGTATCCCTCCCGATCTCGGTATAGACGAGAAGGCCCCAGAGGGGTGGGATACGGAAACTCAGATCCACGCTTCCTACCTGGTCTGCACCCGTGGGCTCGTCGGCCCCCGTCAAGAGATCGCCTAGTTCCCCCAATCCGATCCCCGGTGCCCCTCGCCCCCCAAACCGGACCGTTCGCGAGATCCCGATCTCGATAAGCCGGTGTGGCTTGAACGCCAGCCGCAGCCCGAAGAGCAGCGCGTGTGGGAATTGCTGCTGCTCGTCCAGGCGCGCCAGAAGCAGCGTGAACTGGAACGGCCCCAAGTACCGTAGGATCCAGGGTAGCGTCACCGGACTCGGGTTCGACAACTTCACCATGTCGAGCGGCTCGGCATTGTTGGTTAACACGAACGCCCCATGCCGCCCTGGACCCCACCAGACGCTGTCCTTCCCCGCTTGTAACTCGATCGGCCCCAGGGTGACCTTCGCGTACCCCTTGTGGAGCCGTAATTCGGCTCCCTCATCCCCCGCCCCGGCGTGCAAAAATACCAGTGGCTGCAGGTAGAAGGAGAACCGATCGGTCCACTGGGCGCGGCCCTCCAGGTCCAGGACGCCGTTGTACCGCTCCTGGTAGATGATCCCCTCCCGGTTCTGGAGGAGCGGCGTCCCCTCGATGAGGCGCGGCCCCACGAACTCCGGGAACTCCTTCGGATGCCGCTGTAACCAGGCTGCCCGCCAGCCCGCTCGCTCGACCGGGACGAGAAAGGACTCCTTCCGCTCCCCGGGCAGCGCCCTCAGGGCGATCAGCTCCGGCCGTAACTCCTCCCGCAACCCGAGCAGCACCTCTTCCAGGAACTCCGTGTCCGTCCCTGCCAGCCGGTCCAGGTTCCGCAGAGCCTCGGCCACGATCCGGGCCGCCTCGAGCCGGCTGTAGGGGCGCGTCCCCAGGAATGCCGTGTCCACCAGGCCGCTCAGGGCCACCCGCTCCACTAACTCCGTCCGGGGATCGTTGATCGGGAGATTGACGCTCCCCGCCGCCTCCCCCCCGACCGGCAGGGTGGCGACCAGGAGAGCCCCAAGGACGACCGATCGGGGCCAGCACCTCAACGCGCGCTCGCCAGGCCAGTGCTATGCGCGGAACACGCTCCTCGGCAACAAGAATTGCTCCCCAACGGGAAGCCAGGAACCCACCAGGGATCGGAAACGCTCGTTGACAACCACGATCCAATCCGTATAACATGAGTTCGAATAATGGATCGCGGGAGGCGGCAGCGAGTAGCCGATGTGAGTGAAAAGCTCGGCGTCGGGCTTTTTCTGGCTGTCTTCGCCCAAGGCGTCTTCGGCCAGCGCCTGACCCCCCAAACAATTGCATTGGCCGCTATCGCGCTCCTCATCGCGTCAGCGCTCATTGCAATGTCGGTCGCCTTGTCGCGGGAGGACTAGCCTCATGGAGCTCGTGGTAATCGGTGGCATCGTGGCACTGCTGCTGGTCCTGGGGTCTTGGTGGTACATCGCACGCACACCCCGGACCCCCTCAAGGCGCTAGTCCACCTTCGCCTTACGCGCGGGGTCGAGCAGGAGCTGGCCGACCTGGCCAACCCCTGGACGAGCCCGGCAGGGCTGCTCCTCCAGCAGCACGTCATGGCCCGCGTGTGGGACGACCCGGTTCTTGATGTGTATGACCATGATTGAGCTACACCGTGGCGATGTCGTGCTCGTGGCCTTCCCCTTATTGCCCAGATTGACCGCGCCCTGAAAGACGCCCTCGGTCTGCCTACCCCAGCCACGCCTTCCGCAGCAGGAGCCCCGACAGCCGGGGGTGCCGCAGCATCGCCAGGATGATCCCCCGG
>CAZRDA010000089.1:0-6642 GCA_964598715.1 uncultured bacterium
ACTCAATGACCCGCTGGTCGAAGTCATCCCCGCCCAGGTGCGTGTCCCCGTTGGTCGCCTTGACCTCGAAGACCCCCTCCCCGATCTCGAGGATGGAGATATCGAAGGTCCCGCCGCCGAGGTCAAAGACGGCGATCTTCTCTTCCTTCTTCTTGTCCAGCCCATAGGCCAGGGCGGCAGCCGTGGGCTCATTCACGATGCGCAGGACCTCCAGGCCGGCGATCTTCCCGGCGTCCTTGGTGGCCTGCCGCTGGCTGTCGTTGAAGTAGGCGGGGACGGTGATGACCGCCTGGGTGACCTTCTCCCCCAGGTAGGCCTCCGCGGCCTCTTTCAACTTCTGGAGGATCAGGGCGGAGACCTCGGCAGGGGAGTACTGCTTCCCCCGGACCTCTACCCGGGCGTCGCCGTTGGTGGCCTTGACCACCCGGTAGGGGACGAGTTTGATCTCGTGCTGAACCTCGTCGTGGCGTCTCCCCATGAACCGCTTGATCGAGAAGATGGTGTTCTCGGGGTTGGTGATCGCCTGGCGTCTCGCCACCTGCCCGACGAGCCGCTCACCCTCCTTTGTATAGCCCACTACCGAGGGGGTCAGGCGTCCGCCCTCCTGGTTGGCGATGACCACCGGCTCGCCCCCCTCCATCACCGCTACCACCGAGTTCGTCGTCCCGAGATCGATGCCAATCACCTTGCCCACTGGAGATGCCTCCTCTCGGATACCCGGCGCCGCGCCCGCCCCGGCCGCCAGGGCCAGGCGAGCCGTGCCAGGACCGGGGTCGCGCCCCGGGTCCCGACCTCAGTTCACCTCAATCGCGATCCTCTTGGGCTTGGCCGCCTCCTTTTTCGGTGCGCGGATGGTGAGGACGCCGTCCTGGTAGGTCGCCGTCACGGCCGCCCCGCTCACGGATCCCGGCAGCAGGATGCGGCGGACGAAGGGGCCGGCCATCCGCTCGCGGCGGAGGACCACTTGCCCTCGCTCACGGATCAAGGACTTCGGAAACATGATCGGCTACCTCCCTGCAAAAATCCTACCGGCCTCAATGTGAGCTGGCCTGGCTCTATCCCATTGATTTTTCGACCCGCCCGAACCATTCATCTGTGGCCCCCCCATTAACTCCATCGGGGGTCCAGCCCAGCAATCACCTTTGCGACAAGTAATGTAATTATTGAGCCTTTACATGTCAAGTATATTTATAAGAAGTCGTTAACCAACTGGCAAAAAAAATATCAGAATTAAGAACTTAACAGAAAATGGAGCAGACCAAATCCTAGTCTGGCCACTCAGACTCCAGACCCCTCCTGAGATCTTGGAGACTCAGGGCCTGCTCCCTCCCCCGAATGGGGAGGGCCCGCCGGCCAGTGGCCGGGGCCGAGTGGACCGCCCCTCCGAGGCCTCCCAGGACTCCTGACAGTTGCGGCACCGGAGCGCGAACGGCATGGAGCGGAGTCGCTCGATATGGATCTCCTCTCCGCAATCTACGCAGGAGCCGTAGACCCCCTCCGCCAGGCGCCGCAGGGCGAGATCCACCTGCCTCACCATCTGCACTCGGCGATCCATCGCATCCGATTCCACGTCTGCCAGAAGGGCCCGAGCCGCAGCCTCTCCTTCGTCGCCGATTGCTCCCACATGGGCGGGGTTGCCCCCATGGAGGCGGTCCTCGATCTGCCCACCGATCAGGCGCGTCAGGTCGGTCCGCTTGCGGGCGAGGACCCGCGAAACCTCCACACGGCACCGGTTTTCCCCCCGGTGGCCCCGGGTTTTCCAACCCTGCTTTGGCCGCCTCATGCTCTTCCTCCCGCGCCCGCAGGCCACTCCTGAGTTATGCAGTACCGGGTCCCTGTCAAGCCTGCCTTCGCCCTCAGGCTCCTTGACAGAGGTGGAATGTACTCACTAGCATAGATGCTCTGGGACCCGAGGGGATTCAATGCATGGACGAGGGCCGAACGCTTCTTTTTGGGCCGGGCTGCTGGCCGGGCTCCTGCTCGGGCTCCTCCTTGCCCTCTTCGCGTGGCCTCGCCTTTCCCCGCTCCTGCTCCCGGGGCCTCGTGGCGTTTCGAGCCGGCCTGGCCTGGAGGAAGACGCGGCCTTCATCCGCCTGGCCGAGCGGGTCACGCCCGCCGTCGTCAACATCCGCACCCGGAGCCTCCCCCGGGGGCGACGGGGCCCCCGGTCCTCACCCCTGCCGCTGGACCCGTTCTTCCGGGAGTTCTTTGAGCGCGTTCCCGACGGGGGCCGCCGCGAGGAACAGACAGCCCTGGGCTCCGGCGTCATCATTGACAAACGGGGCTTCATCCTCACCAACCACCACGTCATCAAGGACGCCGAGACTATCCTGGTCCGGCTGGCCAACCAGAAGGAGTACCCCGCCCGCCTCATCGGGCAGGACCCCCGCACCGACGTGGCCGTGATCCGGGTCGAGCCGGACCGGGACCTGCCAGAGGCGAACCTCGGGGATTCCGACGGGCTGCGCGTGGGGGAGTGGGCCATCGCCATCGGGAACCCCTTCGGCCTGGCCCACACGCTCACCGTGGGCGTCGTGAGCGCCACGGGCCGCTCCGAAGTCGGGATCACCAGCCAGGAGGACTTCATCCAGACCGACGCCTCGATCAACCCCGGGAACTCGGGCGGCCCCCTCTTGAACCTCCGGGGGGAGGTGATCGGGATCAACACGGCCATCGTGGCCGCCGCGCAGGGGATCGGCTTCGCCATCCCCATCAACCTCGCCAGGAAGGTCGCCCAGGATCTCATTCGGGAGGGACGCGTGACCCGGGGCTGGCTGGGGGCGGGGCTGAAGGCGCTCACCCGGGAGGCGGCAGGGGGACTGGGGGTGGAGCCCGACGCGGGGGTACTGGTGGAGCACGTCCTCCCGGGCGGCCCGGCCGAGGCGGCCGGCCTCAGGGCGGGGGATGTAATCGCGGCCGTCAGGGGGCGGGTCGTCCGCACGCCGGCCGACGTTCGGGCCCTGGTGGCGGAGGCGGAGGTGGGCAAGCCGCTCCCGCTCACCGTCCTGCGGGAGGGGCGGGCGATGGGTCTCTCCGTCATCATCCGAGAGCAACCCATCGGTCCGGCCAAGGAGGGATCGTGACCGATCGGGCCGATGCCGTCGTCTTCCTGGTCACCGCCCCCTCCGCAGCCGAGGGGGAGCGCATCGCCTCCACGCTCGTGGAGGAGCGCCTGGCGGCCTGCGTGAACGTGGTCCCCGGGGTCATCTCCACCTTCCGGTGGGAGGGGGCAGTGCAGCGGGAGGCGGAGGTCCTGCTCATCGGGAAGACCCGCCCCGAGCGGATGCCGGCCGTCATTGCCCGCGTCCAGGCCCTCCACTCCTACTCGGTCCCCGAGATCCTCGCCCTCCCGATCCTGACGGGAGCGGCCCCCTACCTCGCCTGGCTCCGGGACGCCACGGAGTGAGCCGTCCCCGCTGGGCCCTCGTGCTGAGCGGCGGCGCGGCGCGGGGCGCCGCGCACCTGGGGGTGCTGGGCGCCCTCACCGAGGCAGCCCTCGCGCCCGACCTCGTCGTCGGGGTGAGCATCGGCGCCATCGTGGGCGCCGCGTACTGCCAGTCCGGGCCTGCCGCCCTGCCCCGCCTGCGCGCAGTGGCGCGGGCCATTGCTCCGGAGGGGAGGCTGCTCCTCGCCACTGCGCGGCGCCGCGCGCTGCTCGAGGAGGACCTGGGGCTCCGGGGTGCGCGCTTCGAGAGCCTTCCTCTCCCCCTTCGCGTCACGGCCACCGCTTTCCCCACCTTCCGTCGCACCGTCTTCGGGGAATCCCCGGCGCCGCCCCTCGTGGACGCGGTCCTGGCCAGTTCCGCTCTTCCCTTCCACGCCCCGGTCCGTCTGGGGGGAACCCCGTACTATGACGGAGCCTTCGCCGGCAACCTGCCGGCACTCGTCGCCCTCCGGACGGGCTGCCGCATTCTGCTCTCCGTGGTCCTCGGGGTGGTCTTCCGGCGGGAGGAGGGGTGGCGGCGGTTCCTCCCCTGGAAGGCGATTGATGCCGCCGGGTGGGCGGGCATGCGCCGCGAGATCCGCACCTGCCGCGCGGCCGGGGCGACGGTCCTGGAGGTCTATAGCCCCGCAGTCGAGGCGGAGAGTGCTTTTGCGTTCGAGTGTCTTGACAAGTTCGAGGAAGAAGGATATAAGGCGGCGTCTTGTGTCCTTCCATCCCTTCGAAGTCTTCTTGCGGCGCCCGGACCGGGTGTCGCGTGAGCGGTGTTTTTTCGAGGAGGGGGATGCCCGACCCGAACCGACCGCCTCGCCGGTATCTCCTGACCCTCCTCGCGATCCTTCTCCTTCTCCCCTCGACATCAGCCGCCGATCACCTGACGTCAGTCACCATGACCGGCCCGGACCACGGCTCCTCGGAACCCCAGGTCCGCGCGGGGGAGGGCAGAACATCCACGCCCGAGGAGCCTGGACCAGCGGCTGATAGGGTGCCGGCCTCCCGGGCCTCGGAGGAGACGGTCCTCAACGGCACCCAGGAAAACCAGGAGCCGATCCCCCCGGACGCTGTGCCCGCCGAAATATTGGTTCAGCCCGAGGACACCAAGGTGCTGGAGGAAGCCGGGGTCGAGCCCAAGCCACCCGAGGGGACGCCGGAGGTGGCGGACGTTTTTGATGTCCCGATCGAACTGAACGAGAAGGTGCGCGCGTACCTCGCGCTCTTCACCGGGCAACGCCGAGACCGGATCCAGGAGGCCTTCGATCGCGCCGGACGCTACCTCCCCATGATGCGGGCGATCTTCCAGGAGCACGGCCTCCCCCGGGATCTCGTGAACGTGGCGTACATCGAGAGCGCCTTCAAGGTACAAGCCTACTCTCGGGCCCGGGCGGTGGGGATCTGGCAGTTCATCGCGGGGACGGGGCGGAAGTACGGGTTGCGGATTGATTGGTGGTTGGACGAGCGGCGGGACCCCGAGAAGGCCACCCGGGCGGCGGCGGCGTACCTGCGCGATCTCTACGGGATCTTCGGGGACTGGACGCTTGCCGTCGCCGCCTACAATGCCGGTGAGGGGAAGGTGGGCGGCGCGATCCGCCGGCAGAAGACCACCGACTTCTGGCGGCTGCGCCTCCCCCAGGAAACGCGGCTCCACGTCCCGGCCTTCATGGCGATGACCATTCTTGCGAAGAACCCGGCGCGCTACGGGTTCGTCCCTCCGGCCGAGGAGCCGGTCTCCACGGAGGTGCTGTCGCTCCCGGAGCCGCTCGATCTGCGGATCGTCGCCCAGGCCGCGGGGGTCCCCGTGGAGAACCTCCAGGCCCTGAACCCGGAACTGAACCACCTGGTGACTCCGCCCCACGGGCCCGACTATCCGCTGCGCGTCCCGGCCGGCGCCGCTGACGAGTTTTCCCAGAAGTTCAGCGAGATCAAGAAGACGCGCCGCGTGAGCTGGCAGCGTCACGTCATCCGCACAGGGGAGACGCTCTCCCAGATCGCCCGCCGCTACGACACCTCCATCCAGGTGCTCCTGGACCTGAACCGGCTGCCCAGCCGCCATCTCCTCCGGGTGGGGCGGTCCCTCGTGGTCCCGCTGATGCACCTGGCCCCCGCCGAAGAGAATGGCCCGAGACCCGACCCACCGAGGCAGGCCGGCGGCCCCCGGACCTACGTGGTCAAGCGCGGGGACAGCCTCTGGCGGATCGCCGAGACCTTCGAGGTCTCCACCGAAGACCTCCTCCGGTGGAACGACCTCGAGGGGAGCGTCATTCACCCGGGCCTTCGCCTCCGGATCCACCCCGAATAGCCCCTCCTCAAGCGGCGAGCAAACCCTCTTGACAGCCTATACGTCTGTATAGTAAGAAAGACTCACGGGCGTCTTGGGATGCCCCGGGGTCAACGCCATGGTCCAGGGACTGACGACGAGACAGCGTGAGGTCCTCGAGTTCATCAAACGGTTCCTCGAGGACCAGGGTTACCCCCCCACGGTGCGGGAGATCGGCCGGCATTTCGGCTTCGTGCCCCGCTCGGTCTTCGATCACCTGAAGGCCCTCGAACGGAAGGGATACCTGAAGCGGCAGGCAACAAAATCTCGCTCGCTCCAGATCACCGATCCCGCCTCCCCCGGCCGACGCCTCCCCAGACCCCGAGAGGTCCCCATCGTGGGACGCGTTGCGGCGGGCAGTCCCCTCCTCGCGGTGGAGAACCTGGAGGGGGTGGTCTCCCTCCCTGCCGAGTGGACGAACGGCGCCGAGGTCTTCCTGCTCCGCGTCCAGGGGGACAGCATGGTCGGGGCGCACATCCTGCCTGGAGATCTGGCCGTGGTGCGGCGCCAGGAGAGCGCAGAGAACGGGGACATCGTCGTGGCCCTGGTGGGCGAGGAGGCGACCGTCAAGCGCTTCCAGCGCTCCGGGACGACGGTCACCCTTCTGCCCGAGAATCCCGCCATGGCCCCCCTGACACTCGGCCCGGGCGCCCGGCTCGAGGTCTTGGGCAAGGTGATCGGGGTCTTCCGCCGCCTCCCCTAGTGCCGCTCCAAGTAATACGGCCCACTCCTGCCAGACCGTGCTGCCCCGGGTCCTGTCGCCGGCGTGCCCCACCCGCGGCTCGGCTGCAATTCCAGGTGCAATTCGTTGGGGTCACACTAGCCCGCCGCGCGGGTACACCGCACGCAACCCACGGCCACATCCGGCTCCCGAAAAGCGCTGAGC
>CAZRDA010000090.1:0-5547 GCA_964598715.1 uncultured bacterium
GCCGGCGCCGCCCCGGCCCCCGGCCCCCGGAGGGAACCCTCCCGTGGTTCCCCCCCTCGGCCACAGGCCGCTGGGCCCCCCCTCCGCTACGGGGGCCCTCGGGCGGCATCCGGCGCCACCCGGACCTCTTGTCACACGATCTAGCTCGTTTGTGTTAGGAGCGATCTCGACGAAGAGCGGGCCCGCCCTCCCCAGTCGGCGCACCGGGGAGGGCGGTTCTGTTTGGGATTTTCTCTTGCCAGCCCCGGCGGCCCTACCGTATGCTCTGCCGGGGTCCCCCTGGCCCCTCCGCGCTGCTCGGCGCTCCCGCCAAGCGAGGCGCTCCATGAAGGGATTCGAGACCGCCAGGATCCGGAACGTCGGATTGCTCGGCCACGGCGGCGACGGGAAGACCTCCCTCACCGAGGCCCTCCTGTTTGCGAGCGGGGCTGTCCCCCGCCTGGGCCGGATCGAGGACGGGACCACCAGCACGGACTTCGAGGGGGACGAGATCAAACAGCAGAAGTCCATCAACGTGGCGGTCGCGTTCTGCGAGTGGAAGGGGCACCGCATCAACCTCGTGGATACCCCCGGGTTCTCCAACTTCCTCGCGGACACCCGGAGCGCGGCGCGGGTCCTGGATACGGCCCTGATTCTGATGAGCGCTGCCTCGGGGGTGAAGGTCACCACGGCGAAGGTCTGGGGCTACGCCGAGGCCGAGGCCCTCCCGCGCGTCCTCTACGTGAACAAGATGGATCGGGACCGGGCGAACTTCCATCGGGTGCTCGAGGATGCGCGCAAGAATCTGAGTGCCCACGCGATCCCGGTCATGCTCCCGATGGGGGCGGAGGCGGCCTTCCGGGGAGTCATCACCCTTCTGAACATGCGGGCGCTCACCTCGCCGCCCGACGGAACCGGCAAGGTCGCCGATGGGCCCATCCCGGCCGAATTCGCCAAAGAGGCGGAGGCAGCCCGCCACGCCCTCCTGGAGCAGGTGGCCGAATCGGACGATGCCCTCCTGGAGCGATACCTGGAGACGGGGACCCTGGAAGAGGCGGAGCTGAAGGCCGGGCTCCGGCGGGCCATCCTGCTCGGGAAACTCATCCCGGTCTGCTGCGGCTCCGCCACCAAGGTCATGGGGATCCAGGCGCTCCTGGATTTCATCGCCGAGGTCCTCCCGAGCCCCGCCGACCGGCCCCCGGTGGAGGGAACGGATCCGAAGACCAAGCAGCGGGTGAGCCGTCCGGCCAGCGTGGAGAGCCCCCTGGTGGCCCAGGTCTTCAAGACCTTCGCCGACCCCTACGCGGGGAAGATCTCCCTGGTCCGGCTCTACAGTGGTTCGCTGAGCGCCGACGCGCCCGTGTACAACGCCACCCGGCAGGCGAAGGAGCGGATCGGCCAGCTGGTGCTGGTTCGGGGGAAGGTCCAGACGCCGGTTCCCGTCGTGGGCCCGGGGGAGATCTGCGCGCTGGTCAAACTCAAGGAGACTACCACCGGCGACACCCTTGCCGATGAGAAGGCGCCCGCTCTCCTGGAGCCGGTGGTGCTGCCGAACCCGGTCATCTCCTACGCCATCGCCCCGAAGTCGAAGGGGGACGAGGACCGGATGAGCGCTGCCCTCGCCCGGCTCCGGGAGGAGGACCCGAGCCTCCAGGTGGGCCGGGACCAGCAGACGAAGGAGACCATCATCTCCGGGATGGGGCGGACGCACATCGAGGTGGCGGTGGAGCGCCTGAAGCGGAAGTTCGGGGTCGAGGTCCAGATCCAGAAGCCCCGCGTCCCCTACAAGGAAACGGTCCGGGGGACGGTTGAGGTCCAGGGGAAGTACAAGAAGCAGACGGGGGGCCGGGGGCAGTACGGGGATTGCTGGATCAAATTGGAGCCCCTCCCCCGGGGGAAAGGGTATGAGTTCGTCAACCAGATCGTGGGCGGCGTCATCCCGAGGCAGTTCATCCCCGCGGTGGAGAAGGGGATCGTGGAGGCCATGGAGAGGGGGGTGCTGGCTGGGTATCCCGTCGTGGACCTGAAGATCACGCTCTACGATGGGTCGTACCACAGCGTGGACTCCTCGGAGATGGCCTTCAAGATCGCCGGCTCCCTGGGCTTCAAGAAGGCCGCCGCGCAGGCGAACCCAGTGCTGCTGGAGCCGGTCATGGGGGTGGAGGTCGTGGCCCCGGATGAGTGCGTGGGGGATATCATCGGCGATCTCAACAGCCGGCGGGGGCGGGTCATGGGGGTCGAGGGGCGGGGCAGGAACCAGGCCATCAAAGCTCAGGTGCCGTTGGCGGAGATGCTGGAGTATGCCCCACAGCTCCGCTCCCTCACGGCCGATCGGGGGGACCACACCATGGAGTTCTCCCACTACGACGAGGTCCCACCCCCCCTGCTGGAGCGGGTCGTGGCGGAGGCGAAGAAGGCGGCGGGGGTGGAGGGGGAGGAGCCCTAGCGGCATTTTCCCCTTGTGCGTGGCCCCGCTCCCTGGTAGAGTACTCCCTGTGGAAAAAGTGGGCCGGTCGCCCACTTTTTCTTTTGTGGAGGCGGCGGTGGGGCGCCCGGATGCGTCGCTGCTCACGCGGCTGCGGGCGGCGGTGGAGCCACTCCTGCAGTCCGAGGGGTGCGAGTTCGTGGATGTGGAGTACCGCCGGGAGGGACGGGGCTGGGTCCTGCGGCTCTTCCTGGACAAGCCGGGGGGAGTTACCCTTGACGACTGCCAGCGCGTGAGCGAGCAGGTGGGGGACCTTCTGGACGTGGAGGACCTGATCCCCACCGCGTACACGCTGGAGGTCTCCTCCCCGGGCCTCGACCGGCCGCTCAAGCGGCCGGAAGATTTCGTCCGCTTCGCCGGTCGGGCGGTCCGGGTCTCGACGGTCACCCCGGTCGAGGGGCAGCACCACTTTGCCGGGACCCTCCGCGGCTACGAGGGGGAGGTCGTTCTCCTGGAGCTGGCGGGCTCCCGCCTGGTCCGGATCCCCCGCGGCGCCATCAGCAGGGCCCGGCTGCACTTCCCGGGGTAAGGGGCGCGGGGCTTGCCGGGGCCGGTCACCGACGGTAGACTGGAGCCGTCCAGGGTTGGAGGTGTGCCATGACGGGTGACCTGCAGCAGGTCATTGAGCAGATCGGACGGGAGAAGGGGATCGAGCGGGACGTCCTCATTGACACGGTGGGTGCGGCGATCCTGTCGGCGGCCCGGAAGATCATGGGGGCTTACGATCTTCGGATCGAGTTCGACACTTCCACCGGGACGTTCCGCCTCTACAAGATTCAGACGGTGGTGGAGGAGGTGGCCAATCCGAAGGCGGAGCTGACGCTCGAGGAGGCTCGGGCCCTCCTCCCCGAGGCCCTCCTGGGCGACGAACTCAAGACCGAGACGTCGCTCCCGGCCCAGGGGTTCAGCCGGATCGCCGCCCAGACGGCCAAGCAGGTGATCATCCAACGCGTCCGGGAGGCGGAACGGGACTCGGTGTACAACACCTTCAAGGGGAAGGAGGGGGAACTGATCACCGGCCTGGTCCAGCGGGTGGTGAAGGGGAACGTCATCGTCAACGTGGGGAAGGCGGAGGCGATCCTGGCCCCGCGGGACCAGCTCCCGCGGGAGGATTATCGGCCGGGCGACAGGATCCGGGCCTACATCCTCGAGGTGAGAAAGGTCCCCAAGGGCTCCCAGATCGTTCTCTCCCGCACGCACCCCGGGATGCTCTCGCGCCTCTTCGAGCTGGAGGTCCCCGAGATCGCCGAGGGGGTGGTGGAGATCAAGGCGGCCGCCCGGGAGCCGGGCGAACGGGCCAAGATCGCCGTGCTCTCCCGGGACACGAACGTGGATCCGGTGGGCGCCTGCGTGGGGTACCGCGGGTCCCGCGTCCAGGCGGTGGTGCGGGAACTCCAGGGGGAGAAGATTGACATCATCCCCTGGCGCGAGAACCCCGCGGACTTCGTCAAGAGCGCGCTCCAGCCGGCGGAGGTGGGCAGCGTCTATCCGAATCCGGAGGCGCACACCCTGACAGTCGTGGTCGCGGACGAGCAACTCTCCCTCGCCATCGGCAAGCGGGGCCAGAACGCCCGCCTCGCCGCCAAGCTGGTCGGCTGGAAGGTGGACATCAAGAGCCGGGCGGAGATGGAGCGGGAGCGGGCGGCGGCCGCCGCCTACGCCGCGGCCGAGAAGGCCGTGCCCCTCACCGCCTTGCCCAGCGTCGGGGAGAAGACGGCCGAGCGGCTCGCGGAGGCCGGCTTCGGCACGCTCGCCGCCTTGAAGAAGGCCACCCTCGAGCAACTCACCGCCGTGAAGGGGATCGGGGAAAAGAGCGCCGAAAAGATCCTTCAGGCAGCCCGGGAGTACCAGGTGGTGGTCCAGCAAGAGCCGGCGCCCGCGCCCCCGGCGGCAGAGGCGCCGCCGGCACCGGTGGCCGGAGGGGCGGAGGAAGCGGGGGTACTCGAAGAGGCGGAGGCTCCCCCGCAGGAGCTCCTCGAGCAGGCCCCCGCCCCCGTGGCTCCAGCGCGGGAGGAGGAGGCGGGCGCGCCCCCCGGGGCGTAGGTGCTGAGCCCGGGGGCGCCGCGGCGGACCTGCATCGGCTGCGGCGCCGTGAGGCCGCAGGGAGCCCTGATCCGGTACCGGCGGACCGCGGGGGGCCTGTTCCCGGACCTGGACCGCGTCGGGGGCGGCCGCGGCGCGTACACCTGCCCGGACCGGGCCTGCATCGGGCGGGCTGTCGAGCGCCGGGCCTTCGCGCGCGTGCTGCGCGGCGACGTGGGGAGACTGAGCGCGGAGGGAGTGGTGGCGGCAGTGGCCGAGGCGGCGGCGGGGAAACTTCATCGCCTCCTGGGGCTTGGGCGCCGCGGGCGCCTCATCGCGGCGGGCCACGGGGCAGCGGAACGGGCCATTCTGGCGGGAGAGGCCGCCCTCCTCCTGGTTGCCTCCGACGCCGGGGTCGCCGGGACCAGGCGCTGGGAGCGGTTGGCAGTCGCTCGCGGGGTCCCGATGGCATCGCCGCTGACCGCAGCGGCGCTGGGAGCGGCGGTCGGGTCATCGCCGCGGGCGGTGGTGGCGGTGACCGACTCGCACCTGGCCCGTGGCCTCCTGGACGTGCTGTCCAAGCGGGTTCCATTGTCGCCGCAGCGGAGCGAGGAGAGGACGTGACGGGGGAGGGGAGCTGCCGGGGCTGAGTCGGTCGGACCGAGCGGGACCGCCGAGGCGGAGGGGGTCAGCGTGCCCAAGATTCGAGTCTCTGATCTGGCGAAGGGGATCGGGAAACCGAGCGCGCAGGTGCTGGCCCTTCTCCGGGCGGGCGGGATGGACGTGAAGAGCCACAGCAGTTCGGTGGACGAGGCGGAGGCCCGCGCCATTCTGACTGGCGGCGGGCGGGGAAAGCCGGCCGCGAAGTCCGCGGCTGCCCCTCCCAGGGGCAAGGCCGAGCCGACCGCGGGCAAGGGAGCGGCGGAGCCTGCGAGGCCGAGGGGGGCGAAGGCCAAGAGCCCGGCGCCGAAGGCCCCGGCCAAGGCGGAAGCCAAGCCGGCCAAGCCGGCCACGCCGGCGGCGCCCGCCCCGGCCCCCCCCCCCCCCCCCCCCCCCCCCGG
>CAZRDA010000090.1:5557-6638 GCA_964598715.1 uncultured bacterium
CTGTTGCCGCTGCCAAACCACCCGCGCCGGTTGCGCCCCCCCCGGCTCCCAAGGTGGAGGTTCCGGCCAGACCGCCATCCACCATTCTCACCCGCGGAGCGGTCCCCCGCCACGCGAAGCCTCCTCCAAGCCAGTTCAGGCCGGGTGTCCCGAGTCCGGTGGCGCCTCCGGCGAAGCCCGAGGAGCCCATCTCCCCGCCGGCCCCGCCGCCAACGGCGGCCAAGCCTGCGACACCCCCCCTGGCCAAGCTCCCCGCTCCCGCCTCGGCCCTGGCGATGTCCCCTCTGCCTGGGGGCCCCGTGCTGATCCGGCCGGCCGCCCCGGCGGCTCCGGTGAAGCCGGCGGCGCCGCCGGCCCCCGTGGCCCCGCCCCGGCCGGCGGCTCCGGGGCCCGTCAAGCCCGGGGCCCCCGCGGCGGCCAGATCCCCCGTGCCCGCGGCTCCCGCCCGGCCCGCACCTCCGACACCACCCGCGGTCAAGCCGACCCTCCCGGTTCCGCCGGTGAAACCCACCGCGCCCCCGACGCCGAAGCCCGCTGCCGCTGCGCCTCCCGCAGCGCCCCCCAAGGCGCCCGCTCCCCCGCCCCCCCCGGCCGCGCTCGCCCCCGCAGCGGCCCCGGCCGCCCCGGCGCCCCCGCAGGTCATCAGGGTGGCCGAGACCCTCACCGTGAAGGAACTGGCGGAGAAGCTGGCGAAGCCCACCAGCGAGGTCATCAAGAAACTGATCAAGCAGGGCACGATGGCCACGGTGAACCAGACGCTGAACGCCGAGGTCATCAAGAAGTTGGCGGCCAACTTCGGCTACGAGGTGGAGGTCGCGCTGCCCGAGGAGCTCGAGGAAGCGGCGGTGGCCGAGGTGGAGGACCCCGCGGACCTGCGCCCGAGGGCTCCCGTGGTCACCATCATGGGACACGTGGACCACGGGAAAACCTCCCTCCTGGACGCCATCCGCGACACCAGCGTGGCAGCGTCGGAAGCCGGCGGCATCACCCAGCACATCGGCGCCTATGAGGTGGAAGTCGGGAGCGGCCGGGTCGTCTTTCTGGACACGCCGGGCCACGAGGCCTTCACCGCCATGCGGGC
>CAZRDA010000091.1:0-4182 GCA_964598715.1 uncultured bacterium
CCACGGAGCGGATCTCTCTCGGGTACAAGCAGCGGCTGGCGGATCCGTGGGGGCAGTCCGACCAGAAGTTCCCCGTGGGCTCCAAGGTGAAGGGGAAGGTGGTCTCCCTGGTGGACTACGGGGCCTTCGTGGAACTGGAGCCCGGGGTGGAGGGGCTGGTCCACATCTCCGAGATGTCCTGGACACAGCGGGTGAAGCACCCTTCGAAGGTGGTTTCGATCGGGGACGTCATCGAGGTCATGATCTTGGACATTGACAAGCAGGCCAAGCGGATCTCCCTGGGAATGAAGCAGGTCGAGCCGAACCCCTGGAACTTCATCGAGGACCGGTACCCGGTCGGCACGCGGGTGGAAGGGAAAGTTCGGAACCTGGCTGACTTCGGGGCCTTCGTGGAGCTGGAGGACGGCATTGACGGTCTCGTCCACGTCTCGGACATGTCCTGGACCAAGCGGGTCCGCCACCCCTCCGAGGTCCTCAAGAAGGGGGATAAGGTGGAAGCGCTGGTCCTTCACGTGGACCGGCACAACCGCCGCATCTCCCTCGGGCTCAAGCAGTGCCAGCCCGACCCCTGGCAGACGACGGTCCCGGAGCGCTACCGGGTCGGGATGGACGTGACCGGCAAGGTGGTCCGTCTCACGGACTTCGGAGCCTTCGTGGAACTCCCGGACGGCATCGAGGGGCTCCTGCACGTCTCCGAGCTGAGCGACGGGCGGGTGAACCGGCCGGAGGACGTGGTGCAGGTGGGGGACGAGCTGACCATGCGGATCATCAAACTGGATGCGGACGACCGGAAGATCGGCCTCAGCCTCCGGGCATACCGGGAAGCGCGGGCGGCGGCGGAGACTGAAGAGGACGAGTTCCGCCGGCGGTAGGCGGCCGGCGGGGCAGGGGGGATCGTGCAGCGGTCGGTGCGGCGGGCAGTCGCGGTGGCGGGAGGGGCCGGCCTCCTTTTCCTCGGCGCGGTCTTCGCCATCGCCTATTTCACCGGCATCCGGGAGACCCTCGGGGGACCAAAGGTCGCTCTCGTCGAAATCGAAGGGGTCATCGTTGACTCCAGGGAAATCACCGACGAGGTTGAGCGCCACCTCCAGAACCCCACCGTCCGGGCCTTTCTCATCCGGATCAATAGTCCCGGGGGTGGGGTGGCAGCGTCCCAGGAAATCTACGAGGAACTCCTGAAGGTCCGGCGGGTCCACGGCAAGCCGGTGGTGGCCTCCATGGGCTCCCTCGCCGCCTCGGGGGGGTACTATGTGGCCAGTGCGGCCGACCGCATCCTGGCGAACCCGGGCACCATCACCGGGAGCATCGGCGTCATTATGCAGATCCCGAATGTGGGCGAGTTGCTCCAGAAGATCGGCATCCGGGCGGTGGTGATCAAGAGCGGGGCCTACAAGGACCTGGCTTCCGCGACCCGCGACCTTACCCCGGAAGAGCGGCGGATCCTGCAGAGTGTGCTCGACGATGTCCACGACCAGTTCATTCAGGCGGTGGCCGAGGGCCGGAAGCTGGAGCGAGGGCGGGTGGAGCAGTTGGCGGATGGCCGGATCTTCAGCGGGCGGCAGGCCCAGGAACTGGGGCTGGTGGATGAGCTGGGGGGCCTCCACGACGCCCTGACCCGAGCCGGGGCCCTGGCCGGGATCCCGGGTCCGCCGACCGTGACCCGGATCGAGAAACCCCGCTTTTCCCTCCTCCGCTTCCTCACCGGCTGGCAGTGGGCCGAGCCCTGGGGGCTGCCCGGCTTGAACCCATCGCTGACGCTTGCCTACCTGTTTCATCTCCCGTAGCCGTGGCCGGGCGGTGGCCGGCCCCGGACCGGACCTTTGATTGCAGGGGAGGACTCATCCATGACGCGGGCGGACCTGGTGGAGCGGGTGGCCACGACCGTGAGCCTGACCAAGAAGGAGACCGAGGTCGTCATCGACACGATCTTCAAGAGCATCGCCCAGGCTCTGGCCTCCCCGACCGACGGGAAGGTGGAACTCCGGGGCTTCGGGAGCTTCCGGGTTCGTCGCCGGGAGGCCCGGCAGGGACGCAACCCCCAGACGGGCAAGCCGGTGAGCGTCCCTGCGAAGAAGGTCCCCTACTTCAAGCCCGGCAAGGAGCTGAAGGCCCTCGTGGACAGTTGAAGGCACCGGGGGCGGGAAGGGCGGCGCGCAGGCCGCCGGGCCCGCGCCGTGTGATCGGGGCCGGGCGCGCCGTCCGGAGCGGCAGTCGGCAGGGATCGTGATTCTCGCACAGGGGCCGGGCAGACGGACTACGCGGTTCATCGAGGGGCGGGCCGAGGAGGCCGCCGAGCTCTTCGGGGTGAACCTCCCCCGGCTGCCGGACGGACACGCGCCGGCGGGCGGGGACCCGGTCCTGGTGGTGGAGCTCCACTCGGGCCTGAAGGTCCGCGCGGCCGCCTTCCTCGCCGGCGTTTACCAGTCCCTGGCGGAGCGGCGCGCGCCCGATCCCAGGCTCTCCGCCGTCCCGGGCGCGGGCGGGGAGGATGCCCAGGGCGCCTACCTACGACTCCTCACCGAGATCACCTCCAACATCATCGCCAACGACCGGCGGCTGGGCCTCCTGAACCTGTTCTGGCTCGCCCACTCCAAGGAAATCGCCCAGGTCATCGACGAGTTCTTCGGCCGGAACCGACCGAAGAGCCACATCAAGTACCAGATGCACCCCCTCCTGCGGGGGTTCTACCGGAACGCCCACCGGATGATCTGGCAGCGGTTCCGGAACACGGAGCCGGAGCGCCTCCGCTACAACTTGGGCGACGACTTCAACGGGAGTCTCATCGAGAGCATCTTCGACGACCAGCTCTCCCTCACCGAGCCCAGCATCGCCCAGCTCAACCTCGCGAACGTCCTCATTGACCAGAACAAGCGGTTCCGGCTCTCCTTCCCCGAGTACAAGGAGATCTGGGGAATTTGCCGTGAGCGGCTCTGGGCCGGCCTCGGTCGGCGGGAGAGTCGCCTCCTGGACCTTCTGGCCCAGCGCGTGCCCGGCCTCCCTGCACACCAGTACAAGGAGGAGGCGGCGGAGCAGAAGATCCTGTTCAACCGCCACGTGCTCACGCACCTGTTCACGGACTACGAGGGGACCGGCGAGAAGCTCCGGGGGAGCCGCACGCTGCGACAGGGCGCCGAGCGGCGGGGGAGCTGGGGCGAGCTGCTCGCCGATTACCTGGACCTGGTGGATGCCGTCCGGCGGACGGAGGTGATTGACCTGCTGCGCCAGGGGATCACCATCATCCCCCCCGGGCTGGACGACCGGCAGCTCAGGGAACTCTTCGCGGAGGGCCGCCTCTACCGCTTCCACGAATCGCTGGAGGTCCTGAACAGCGCGCGGAAGGTCACGATCCTGTTCGCGGATCTCCGCGGGTTCACCCGGACCTCGGAGGGCGGCGTCTCGGAGGGGGAACTGACGCAGCACCTCTACGAAGTCTTCGACCCCCTGGCCGGCATCGTCAAGCGGTTCCACGGCACGATTGACAAGTTCACCGGCGACGGGGTGATGATCACCTTCGGCGCGATCACGGCAAGCAAGCAGGATGAACTCAATGCCATCCGCACCGCCCTGGCGCTGCAGGACCTCATGGCTGGCTCCCGGCGAGAGGGGAAGACCCACTTCGAAATGGGGATCAGTCTCCACACCGGGCGCGCCCAGATCGCCCGCTTCATCCGGGACGAGACGGCCATCGATACCACCGTCATCGGCCGCCACGTGAACGTGGCCGGACGTCTGAGCGGCTCGGGGGGGAAGGGGCCGGAGGAGGACCGGGACGGAGGCGGAGACGGAGATGGGGAGAGCCCCGCCGCTTCCGAGCAGGAGACTCGGCAGCCCGCCCCGGTCTGGGTGGACGCGGCCGGTGTCCTCTACAATTTGGGCATCGCCGCCAGCCAGGACACGGTGGACGCGCTGGCCCAGGTGGTGCCGATGGAGCGCCAGGAGGGGGCGCGGGGCTCCACGTTCACCTTCTCGGACCCGATCCTGGGAAAAAACATCTTGATCGAGTATGTGGGCGATGCTAAGTTTAAAGGTGTGGTCCGCTCCGTCCCCGTCTACCGGATCGCGGAACGCTAAGCGAGCGGCTGCCGGGGCCTTGCGGGGCCGATGCCTCGAGGAAAGGCCGGAGCTTGCTGTTTCTCTGGGCCCCCTGGGGTTTGACCTACATCACCGGTCCGCGGGTGGGGG
>CAZRDA010000091.1:4192-6626 GCA_964598715.1 uncultured bacterium
ATAGGGATAGAGGTTCATCAGGACGTACACCCGCTTCCCGCGAAGGCGGCCGGCACGGATGACCCTGCAAATCTGGTCCTCGCCCGCGGGAAGCGGGTGTACGTCCTGATGAACCTCTATCCCTATAGCAACGGGCATCTGATGGTCGCCCCGTATCGGCACTGCGACCGCCTGGCCGATCTCTCCCCTGAGGAGCTGCACGACCTCATGCGCTGGATCCAGCGCAGCGAGGGGGTCCTCCGGGAGGCGCTGCGCCCGGACGGCTTCAACATCGGGCTCAACCTCGGGAAGGTCGCGGGGGCCGGGGTGGAGGACCACTTGCACTTCCACCTGGTCCCGCGCTGGAGCGGCGACACGAACTTCATGCCCGTCATCGGGGAAACGAAGGTGATGCCCGAGCACCTGGCGGCCACCTACGCGAAGCTGGCGCCCCGGTTCACGGCCTCTTCCGGTGAGGGAGGGGAGGGACGATGATCAAGATGACCGTCCGGGGGATCGCCCTGGACCCGCTCACCAACATGCCGATCATCATCCTGAAGGACCAGGACGACAAGCGCGCCCTCCCGATCTGGGTCGGCATCTTCGAGGCGAACGCCATCGCCCTCGAGCTCGAAAAAATCTCCACGCCGCGACCAATGACTCACGATTTGATCAAGAACATCTTGGACGGGCTCGGGGCCAATGTGCAGCAGATCGTGGTCAACGACCTGAAAGACAACACCTTCTTCGCCGTGATCGAGATCAGCGTCAATGGAAACCTGGTCAATATCGACTCCCGGCCCTCCGATGCCATCGCGTTGGCGCTCCGGGTCAATGCCCCCATTTTCGTGACGGAGAACGTGGTGACGAAAGCCAAGTCCATCGAGGTGAGCGAGGAGAAGGAAGAGTCGGACCGCTGGCGCGAGTGGCTGGAGAACCTGAAGCCCGAGGACTTCGGCAAGTACAAGATGTAAGCGAGCGCCAGGGTCTGGGAGAAAGCGCCACGCCCCGGAGGGTTCTCCGGGGCGTTCGTGTTTGTTCGTCGGGAGGACGGGGGGATGTGGGGGAAGGGAGAGTTTACATAATCCTCCTTATCAGACTATCCGCCCGGCCCTCCAAGCACCCACCCGCCCACCAGAGCACTTACCTCTCATCCCCCTACGAAGCCTCCAGAAAGGCGAGCCGACGCTCTGCGAGGGACCCCCAGACCGTGTTCGGGTACTTCCTCATGATCTCGGTGTACACGGCCTCGGCCTCCTTCAGGCGGGTCACGGCCTCATGGCAGCGCCCCACCCCCATCAGCGCCTCAGCCGCCAGGGGCGTCCCGGCGTGCCGCTCAGCGGCCGCCTGGTAGACCCGTAGGGCCCGACCCCAGTCCCCCGAGCCTTCCAGGCTGTACCCTTGCCCCATCGCGGCCCAGAAGGCGAATGGACCCCGCGGGTCATCCGCCAAGTACGCCTCGTAGGTCCTGGCCGCCTCCACGTATCGGCCTAGCCGGTACTCCAGGTGCCCCATCTGGAGCAGGGCGAAGCCGGCGGCCCGGCTCCGCGGGTACTGCTCGCGCACCTTCTGGAAGCCCCCCAGCGCCTCCTGGACGGCCTCCGGCTTCAAGTCCTCGGGTGTCCCCCCCCGCAGGCTGTCCGTGACGATCTCGGTCCTGCCGAGCGCCTCCCCGAGCAGAGCCTGGGCCTTCAATTCCTGGCGGGCGGCAAGGAGCCGGTATGCCAGGACGCCAGTCCCCACCAGGAAAGCAACGAGCAGCGACACGGTGAGGCTGCCGAGGACGCGCCGGCTCCCCACCGCCCGCCAGGCCCTTTCCCACCCGCCCGGCAGTGGCGCACCAGACGTTGGTCCCGTTCCGGGCCTTCGCGTGGCCATCTGTTCGCTCCGCCCGGCGCACCCCAGGACCCGGCTGGTGGCCCTAGCAGGACTCGAACCTGCGACGCAGAGTTTAGGAAACTCTCGCTCTGTCCCCTGAGCTATAGGGCCACGCGCGCGACGCCCCGGGGGGTCCTCTCCTCCTCGGCCCCCGCGTCAGAACTGGATCAGCGAGAAGACCTCGTGCTCCCGCAACTTTTCCCGTCCCTTCAGGAACGTGAGTTCCACCAGGAAGCCGATGCCGACCACGCTCCCGCCGAGTTTGTGCACCAGGTCAATGGCGGCCGAGACCGTCCCGCCGGTCGCCAGCAGGTCATCCACGATTAGGACCCGCTGCCCCGGCGTGATGGCGTCCTCGTGGATCTCCAGGACATCCGTCCCGTACTCCAGCTGGTAAATCGCCTTGTGCGTCTTGTACGGGAGCTTCCCCTTCTTCCGGATCATCACGATCCCGGCCTCCAGCACGTAGGCGACCGCGGACCCGATGATGAACCCCCGGGCCTCCACCCCCACGACCAGATCCACCTTCCGGCCGGCGAACCGGCCGGCGAGGGCCTCCGTGAGAGTCCGGAAGGAG
>CAZRDA010000092.1:0-3943 GCA_964598715.1 uncultured bacterium
GAATAGTAGGTCGCCCCGGCCCGGACCAACGCCGCCACCAGGGTGGTCTTGCCGCTCAAGGTGCGGCCAGGAAGGATGATGGCCTTTCCCCGCCAGCCCACCACACCGGCATGCACGAACAGTCTGCCTCGGGCCGCCTCCGCAACGGTGAGGTGCAGGTCGGATTCGAGGGATTCGAAGACCTCCTCGAGGTCCATCGTCCGAGCGAGCCTCGCCGAACCCGCGTACAGGAGATTGAAACGGCGCACATTCGCTCGTCCCCCGTTGCCTCCGACGAGAAGGGAGTACAGGTGCTCAACGATGGGCGATCCGACGCGCTTCCACCCGGGCGGGAGGCGATCCGGGAGTTGTCCCAGGACTTCCGGATCGTTCACCCGGATGCCAATCCGCCGCCCGTACGCGACGAAGGAGAGACCGGCCGCCCACCCGAGGCGGTCTATCTTTTCCATTCAGCCGGACGGCCGCTTGAGCCGAGGCACCATCACGCTTCACGCTCCCGGCTACAGCAGTTCCTGGACCGTCGCCGCGTCCACGATGTGCAGCAGCGCGCTCTTGGCAAGGTCAATCCGCCTCCCCTCCGTCCGCCCACCGGCCGCATTGAGGAGGACCTCCACCACGGGCCGCAGGGGCGAGTCGGGGTTGCCGGCCACCACCCGCGCCACCTCCCGGGTGCTCAACCGGACCAGGCTCCCCACCGGGAAGGCGGAGAGTCCCGTCATGAGCCCCCTCAGGGCGCGCTCGCTGAAGCGGCCTCGCTGGCTCGCCAGGATCTCCCGCACCGCATCGAAGGGGACGAGCGTCCGCTGGTGAGGCCGCGCGTGGGTCAGGGACTCGTAGATGTCGGCCAGGGCCACAATCCTGGCGATCTCGCCGATCGCGCCCCCCACGAGCCCCCGCGGGTAGCCGCTCCCGTCCTCCCGCTCGTGCTCCTGGTGGGCGACATCGGCCAGCCACGTGTAGGCCGGACCGAGCGCGCTCAGAACCTTGAACCCCTCCTCGGGATGCCGCTCCAGTTCCCGCTGCTCGGGGGCCATGAGGATCCGTGTCGGGTGCGTCAGGTCCGGGAGCAAGCGGGCCATCCCCACGTCGTGGACGAGAGCGGCCAGGGCCACCTGCTCCTGCTCGGACCGGTCCAGGCCCATGCCGGCGGCGATCCGGACGGCGAAGATGGCCACATGGACGCAGTGCGCGGCAAGGCTCTCCTGACCCTGCCCGCCGTCCAGGGCCCTGATGACGAGGTCATCCCCGGCCGCAAGCGCATCCACCAGCCGCGAGGCCAGCCCTTCGAGCGCAGAAAGCGGCAGCGCGTCCCCAGCGCGGGCCGCCTCCAGGAATCCGGTGACGGCCGATTCAAGCTCGCTGAGGAGCGCAACCGGCCCCGGGTGGCCGGCATCGTCCCCCGCGGCGCCTTCAGCCGGGACGGAGGAAGGCGGCCCCGCGACCGGCACCGGTGGGGTGTCGTCCTGCAGCGCGTGCCCGCCCCCGTTCCCCGCGGCCGAGCCGGACGGGGAGAGCTCCGCGCGGCGGGATGCCAGCCCTCTCCTGGCCGCCTCCAGCCTCTCCAGCGCCGCCGGGCCCGGGGTCGCCATGGGCTTGGGGTTATTCAAGAGGGCGATGGCCCCCTCCTTCCAGCCTCGCTCGGGCGCTCCGGGTATGCAGATCCATCTTCCCGCCCATCCCGGCACCGGCGAGTGAGGCCTGGCCTGGCGGCGCGAGCTTCTCCAGATCGTAAAATCAAGATATTAATCCCATCTCACTCAAGTGGAATGTGATGTTTTGCTCCGCTACGGCCCCCTGAAGCGAAAACGGTCCTGCGAAGCACTGAAATTGCTAAACTAGGGGATTTTCGTGCAATCGCGGTGCCAGGGGATGGGCCTAATCCTCCGCGGGGGAGGCCTCGGCGATGTACAGGAGGGGATGCTCGGCGAGACTGGTCACCCGGGGGGGGGTCACCTCTTCACCGGTCCCGAGCCGGAAGACCTCGACGGTGGGGCGGAGGGGGAGCGACTTGCGCGTAGCCACGACGCGGCCGACGCTCCCGTTGTTCAGGCGCACGACGGCCCCGACGGGGAAGGCGGAGAGGCCAACGATGAGCCCCTTGAGATAGCGGTCCCCGAATCGCTGCCGCTCCACCTGGAGAATTTCTTTCACCGCCTCATGGGGGAGGGTCATCGGGACCATCCGGTTCCGGTACGGGCGGGGATGGGTGAGGGACTCGTAGACGTCGGCGAGGCCCACGATCTTGGCGATTTCCGAAATCTGGTTCCCCTGGAGGCCCCGGGGGTAGCCACTCCCGTCCTCCCGCTCGTGCTCCTGGCGGACCACGTCCGCCAGCCAGGCGTACTCTGGGCCCAGCGCGCCCAGGATCCCGTAGCCCTCCTCGGGGTGGTGCTTGAGTGCTTTGAGCTCCTGGGGGGTGAGACTCTGGAAATTGTCAAACCGATCCGGGGGGAAGCGGGTCATCCCCACATCGTGGACGTACCCCGCGAGGGCCACCCGGGGGAGGATTTCCTGCTTCAGTCCCATCCCGTTCGCGATCTTTACGGCAAAGATCGCCACGTTGACCATGTGGGTGATGAGGTCGTTGCGGGTCTTGCGGAAATCGAGCGCCCGCACGTGCAGGTGATCCCCCTCTGCGAGCAAGCGGACCATGTGGTGGCACACCTCTTCCAGGGGCCCCACGCCCTGCAGCATCCCGGCGCGGGCGTCCGCGAGAAATTCCTCCAGGCGTGCCCGCGCCTCTTCGAGGAAGGGCTCCGGGCTCTCCCACCACGGCGTCGCGGCAGACGGGAGCGGCTCCGCCGCGAGGGGAGGCGCCGGGACGGGTGGCGCGGCCTCGGGGAGCGGCTCGTCCGGAGGGCTCACCGCCGGAGGAGGCGCCGGGGGCAGCATCGGGCCGGCGATGGAGGCGGGCTGCTCCGGAAGGGGCGGACCCGGAGGGGCTGGCGCGACCAGTGCGGAGGGAGCCTCTCCAGCCGAAGGCGGCTGGGGGCTGGCGGGAGCGATCGCCGGCGGAGCGGGGGGCGGCGGCGCGCTGTGGACCCCGCCGGCGGGAAGCGCGGCGGCCACCTCGGCAGCGAGAAGCTCGGGCGCCTTCGATGGAGGAGCCGCGGCCGGTGGGGTCGCGGCAGGAGCCGACTTGAAAGACACTTCCCCCTTGGCCGGCGCCGCAGGCTCCCGGGGAGCGGGCTGGGGCGACACGGGAGGAGGAGCCGCTGGCTGTACTCCGGGACGGCCGGCCGGGGACTGCACGGCGAGCGGCGTCACGGGTGGGACCGCGCGCGGCGTGGACCGTGAAATCGCGGTCGGTGATGCCGGGGCGCGCGGAGCAGGTGGCTTCCCGAGGGGGGGGGCGGCCCGCGGGGGCGAAGGTTTTGGCGGGGGGGCCGGCTTGGGCGAATGAGGGGGCATGATCCCCTTGGACAACTCCAAACCTTCAAGGAGATCGTCGAGGCCCTTGAAGGAGATTTCCTGCTGGGCGGGGGCGCCGGACGCCTGGGCCGGTGAGGCCCCGGCAGCAGGTTGTGGAGGCGCTGCTGCGAGCCCAGGGAGTCGGGCGGCCACGGCCCGAGCCTTGCCATGCGGGGGCGCGGCGGGTTTCGCCTGAGCAGCCGCCGCTGGTGGCTTCGCGGGAGGAGGCGCCGGTGGCTTCGGCGTGGGGCGGGGGGCCGGCGGGGGTGGGGCCGCCTGGGCAGCCGGGCGCGCCCCCGTGGGAGGCGGCGGCGCCAGTTCCGGCAACTCGAAGACTTTGAGGAGATCCTCGATGGCCTCCAGGGGGATGTCCACCTCCTCGGGAGCGGCCCGCTGCCCAGCCGGCACCGGCGGCCCGGCAGGAGGGCGTGGGGGGGGGGTGGCGGGCGGCGGCGGGACGGCGGGCAGAGCGGGCGCGGGGCGGGGGGCCGGCGGGGGTGGGGCCGCCTGGGCAGCCGGGCGCGCCCCCGTG
>CAZRDA010000092.1:4043-6554 GCA_964598715.1 uncultured bacterium
GGAGGCGGCGGCGCCAGTTCCGGCAACTTCAGGTCTGCGAGTAGATCGTCGAGAGACGCGAAGAGGGGTTCCTTCGGGGCGGGGAGCGGAGGCTTTGGAGCCGGAGTGGGCGCCGCAGAGCCTGGCAAGGACTCCAGCAGGGCATCCAATTCGGAAAGACTGAAGTCCGGTCGCCCCTTCTGCGGCTTCGTCGGAGGCGGCTTCCCCTTCGAATCCTGTTTTCTTTGACCCTCTCCGGTCGGGATAGGGATCACCTCCCCCCCGCCGATCCACCCGCAGCCCCCGGCACCCTGCAGGGATGCCGGGAAAATCGCCAGTCCGAGAAAAATCCGGCGTATGCTAGCCCACCATCCGACACCGTTTAGGACCCTTTCCCCCGTGAGCCTGCCCGCGCGCGGCGGCCCGCCTGGCCCCGGCACGCCGGGACCGTCAGGCAGGCGTCGGAGGAGCGGCCCCTGGTGGTGAACGGGAAGCAGGCCGGTCCCCCTTGCAGGATCGGGTCCAAAAGATCCGCCAACCCAAGAAGTCTTCCTATGGTCGCCCCCATCGAGGGGCAACCCCATCCCCAGCCTGAGGAGGTTCTCCCACTGGGAGGCCCCGGACCCACCCCACTCGCCCTGTGGTACGGGCCTTCCGGCCCCGAGGCACAAAGGTAGGCCGATCCACAGAGCAGTCCAGATTCGCCCCGTCCAAGACGGCATGGTCCCTACTAAAGATAGTCAAAATACGTTAGAAATACGCCGACCGAAGAGACTCCAAGCGTGAGCAGGTTGACGGCCTGTCGAGGGCTTACGCCGTATCCCCTTGGGCCCCGCTTGAAGGGAACAATTTCCGTCACCCTACTTGGCGCGAGAAGTGCCACAGGGACAGGTGGCTATCGCGGAACCCACAGGACTCAGGGACCGGAGGGCAGATGCAAGGACCGATTGTTCATGGGGGGAGGGGCACGAAGGCGACGCGCCGGGGGCTTGGCTCGCGGGCCGGAGGCTTCACCCTCATTGAGCTGGTCATCGCGATCGCGATCACCGTCGTGGCCCTCCTCGGGGCCTCGGCCATGCTGTTCTTCGGCTCGACGAACGTGAACTACAGCGGCGGCATCTCCCAGGCGACGGGCCTGGCCCAGCGGCGCCTCGAACAGGTCCGGCACCTCCCCTTCCCCACGCTGGTAGGGATGGTGACCGCCGCGGATCCCCCGAACGCGCCCGTCTCGAGCCTGGAGACGATTACCGGGACCGACAACACCGCCTTTACGATTCGCACCTGGGTGCAGATCGTGGCAGGCACAGCGGCCCCCCGGCGTGAGGCCACCGTCACGGTGACCACCGGCTGGACCGAGCCGACGGGCGGGAAGAGCGTTCGCCTGGACACCCTGGTCGCGGAGTGACGCTGCCATGAGGCCGACACGAATCACGCGCCCACCCGGCTTCACGCTCATCGAGGTGCTGATCGCGACCGCGATCCTGGCCCTGGTTCTTCTCGGTATCTACCAGCTCTTCGGGGAAGGCTACCAGACCCAGGCGACGGTCTCGACCGACTCCGCTCTCGTGGATAATGCTCGCCGCGCCCTGGATCAGATGGCGAGGGATCTGCGCTCGGCAGGGCTCGACCCGGTGGGGAGCGGCATCTTCGGCTTCAGGACTTCGGCGGGCCTCACGCCCGTCGCCACCGAATCCCGGATCCTCTTTGGCCTCGACGCTGACCGCGACGGGACGCTGGCCGTGAACCCGCAGGAACTGGTCGGCTTCCGCCTGAACGGCACAAACCTGGTGCGCACGATGGACGGGGTCAACCCGGCGGCCGGCCTCCCCCCCGTCGCGACGAACGTCTCCAGCCTCCGGTTCGAGTACTTCGACGCCAGCGACACCCCGATCCCCAACCCGGCGGGGGCGACCTACATGCTGACCGATACCCAGCGCCTCAATATCCGACGCATTCGGTTCACCATCACGCACTCCGGGACGGCGGGGGCACAGGCGCGCACCTACACAGTGACCACCGATATCAGGGGGCGGAACCTCTGATGGACGCCCTGGAAATCCAGGGAGGAGAACTTCTGATGACCAAGCGTCAAGCCGTCACGCCCGGGGGGTGCCGCCGCAGGAGATCCGCGGGTCCGACCGGGGAGCGCGGGATCGCCCTCATGCTGGCGCTCCTCGTGCTCGTCATCCTCTCCACCTTTGGCTTCGCGCTCCTGAGTCTGTCGCAGACCGAGGTCCAGGAGGCCTCCCGGCAGCGCGACTCCTCGCAGGCCCTCTCCATTGCGGACGCAGCGACGGAGCGGGCTCGCGCCGAACTGAACCGACGCCTGGACGCCGATCCGGCCAAGACGGACTTCGACACCGAGTTGACCGCGAACGGAGGGTACATCTACGGGGCGCCCAGCGACCCCGGAGCCTTCGTGGACCTCGTGAGCGGCGGCAGCGCCGTGGGGCAGTACCGCGTGCAGATCGTGAACAACACTACCGGCCCGCTTCCGGACGGGGGAAGCGCGACCGACGATCTGGACAGGGC
>CAZRDA010000093.1:0-6549 GCA_964598715.1 uncultured bacterium
GGGAGGCGCTGAAGGCGGCGGAGGCGCTTTCCGCCCGAGGCGTGATGGCCCGGGTCGTCAACATCCACACGATCAAGCCGCTGGACGAGGACGTGATCCTGGACTCCCTCCGTCGGACGCGGGGGATCGTCACCGTCGAGGACCACGGCATCCACGGGGGTCTGGGGAGCGCCGTGGCGGAGGCGGCGGCCCAGGCGGCCGCGGGATTCGTCCGGCGGATCGGCGTCCGGGATTTCGCGGAGTCGGGAGACCCCGCCGGGCTGTACCGCAAGTACGGCCTCTCGGCCGAGCACATCGTGGCCGAGGCCGAGAAGTTGCTTCGGTAGGTGCCCTCTCTCATGGAGGGGATGGCGGAGGGGATGGCGCACGGCAGCGAACCCCGGTTCTGTCCTCACTGCAGGGGTGGGCTCACCCCCCGGCGCCTGAAGCCGGAGGAACCGGAGCGCCTCGTCTGCCTGGAGTGCGGGTCCGTTCTCTTCCTGGATCCCAAGGTCGCAGCGTGCACCATCTGCCCCCTCGACGGGGGCGTCGTCCTGGTCCGACGGGGGATCGAGCCGGCCCACGGGAAATGGGTCATCCCGGGGGGCCATGTGGACCGGGGGGAAGCGGTGCAGGACGCCGCGGTCCGGGAAACGCTGGAGGAGGCGAGCCTGACGGTCGCTGTCCGGGAGTTATTGAACGTGTATTCCTATCCCGGGAACGCGGTGGTGGTCGTGGTCTACGTTGCGCAGGTTCTCGGGGGAAGGCTCCGGGCGGGGGATGAGACGTTGGAGGCGCGCGTCTTCCCGCTGAGTGACCTTCCCTGGGGCGAGATGGCCTTCCCGAGCACGGTCGAGGCGCTCCGGGAGTACGTCAGCCGGTTCGGCACCTGAGGAAGGGCCGGGTGGGGATGCCGGGGGACGGCGGCCTCACCCTGACGGCGCCCTCGCCGGCGGAGGGAGGGGATCGGTGAGTCCTGAGGCCATCACCAAGGGCGGCAAGATCCTCATCGTCGAGGACAACTACTTCTTCATCGAACTCCTGAAGGATACCCTGGCGGAGTTGGGCTGCGAGGTCTTCGTCGCCCGAAGCGGCGTCGAGGCCCTGGAGGTGGCCTGGAAGCAGCAGCCTGACCTGGTCCTCTTGGACGTCATCCTCCCCGAGGAGGATGGGTTTGCCGTGGCGGAGATCCTTCGCGGGAACGAGCGGACGAAAACAACCCCGATCATCTTCGTCACGGCCCGGGTGAACCTGGAGGACCGAAAGCGGGGGGTCGGCCTGGGGGCGGTGGACTATATCACCAAGCCGCTCATCCCCTCGGATGTCCAGATGCGGGTCCGGCGCGCCCTCCTGCGGGTGAAGCTCCCGGTGATGACCAGCCGCCTCACCCTCACCCCGAAGGCCCGGGAGGTCCTGGCCGGGAAGCAGCTCGCACCCGGCCTGAACGAGAAGCTCCTGCTCTTCGACGGGCGGCGCAGCATTGAGGACATCCTGACGGACCGGGAGGACGAGGTGGAGGTCCTGGAGTTCGCCCTCCGGCTCCTCCGGACGGGGATGGCGGTGGTAGCGGGGGAGCAAGCGGCGGGGGGAGGGGGAGCGGGCGGGGTCAGTTCAGGAGCGCCTGGCCCATCCTGAGGTGCCGGAGCCGCTCCCTCACCTTCTCCGCGTCGTCCGGCTCCGGGCTCTGCGTGAGGTAGCGGGTCAGTTCCAGGATGGCCTCCTCGGTCCGCTGCATCTGGCCGAGGAGGAGCGCCCGGTCCCGGATCTCGCTCGTGGCCTCCGGGTTCAGCAGCAGGATCCGCTCGACGCAGGAGAGGGCCTTGGCGTACTGCCGGTTCGCCGAGTAGATCCCCTTCAGGTTCCCCAGCATCCGGGCCAGGATCGCCTTGGTCCCGGTGGCCTGGAGGAGGTCCCGAGAGAAGACGCCCCGACCCTCCGTCGCACGCTGTAACAGCTTCCGGCAGTCGGTCTCAGCGAGGATCGCCCCCCGGTTGAAGGGGTCCAGGACAATCTCGTCGCCCTCCTCCGCGACCTTCACCAGGAAGTGGCCCGGGAACCCCACGCCCCAGATCGGCAGGCCGGCCTCGCGCGCCACGGTCGCATAGACCGTGGAGAGGGAGATCGGGATGCCGGTGCGCCGGTCCAGAACCTCGTTCAGGTAGGAATTGCGCGGGTCGTAGTAGTCCTCCGTGTTCCCGGTGAAGCCCAGCTCGTCGAACAGGTAGCGGTTCAGGGCCTCGAGGGCCGAGGCGGCCGGGCGCATCCCCATCATCCGGCGCCGGGCCTCCGCGCCCATCTTCACCAGGAGGCCGAGGTAGGCGGCCACGTCGAGGTCCGGGTACTCCTCCCCCGCGATGAGGAGGGCCGCCTCCGCGAGGTCAATCTCCCCTTCGGGCCGCCGGATGAGGGCGGCGAAGCGGGCCCGGGGATCCTCTTCCCGGCTCACCTCTTTCCCCTCCGGTGCCCGGCCCCCCGCGAGGCGTCCGTCGTCATTCGCCACAGGCCCTCGGGGCTCTGCCCGGCCAGGCTCGGCACTACGACATCGGCAAAGGCGAGCGCCCCGGCAGGGTAGGAGTTCGTCACGGCCACGCAAGGCATTCCGGCCGCCTGGGCGGCCTGGACACCGGCCATCGAGTCCTCGATGGCCAGGCACTGGGACGGCGCGATGGGTGGGACCGGCGTGGGGGTCGCCCCGTTCACGCGGTCCAGCGCCTTTCGGTAGATCTCGGGGTCCGGCTTCATCCGGCGAACATCCTCGGTGCTCACGATGGCGGTGAAGCAGGAGGCCAGGTCCGCCCTGGCCAGCGCTGTCTCGATCTCATCCCGGAGCGCCCCGGACGCGATGGCCAGGGGGATCCGGCCGGCGGCCTCGCGGAGGAAGTCGGCCACGCCCGGGAAGAGGCGGTGCCCGTCCTGCATCCGGGAGCGGTAGCGGATCCCCTTCCGCCGGATGAGATCTGTGAGGACCGACTCCGTCAGCGGCCGGCCCATCTTCCGGAGGGCGGCGGCAAAGGCCCCCCGGTCATCCAGGGCGAGGTAGTCGCGCCGGTACTCCTCCTCGGTGAACCGGTACCCCTCCTCGGCCAGCACCTCCTGCATCGTCGCGCAGTGGACCGATTCGTCATCCAGGATCACGCCGTTGAAGTCCAGGATCATCGCGCGGAGCCCGCTCACCATGGGATCTCTTCCGTTCCGGCCCGCTTGCTGGCCAGGCGCGCCAGGACAAAGAGAAGATCCGAGAGGCGGTTGATGTACGCGAGGAGCACGGGGGAGACGGCCACCGTGGCCGTGAGCGCCACGATCTGCCGCTCCGCCCGCCGGCAGACCGTCCGGGTCAGGTGCAGGACGGCCCCCACCGGACTCCCCCCCGGGAGAATGAACCGCTTGAGCGGGGGCATCTCCGCCTCGGCCCGATCAATCAGGGCTTCCAGTTCCGCGATGCGCCCCTCGGTGATGTGGGTCTTCTCCTTCCGCGGCTTCACGCCCCACTTGGGGTCGGCCAATTGGGCCCCGACCGCGAAGAGGTCGCGTTGCAGGTCGTGGAGGATCCCGCGGACCTCCGTGTCCGTCGTTCCGGCCGCGGCTACCCCCAGGAGCGCGTTCGTCTCGTCCACGGCCCCATAGGCCTCGACGCGCGGATCCGCCTTGCTCACGCGACTGCCGTCGAAGAGGCCGGTCTCCCCCGAATCTCCGGTGCGGGTGTAGATCTTCACGGCTGCCTTCCGGATGTCTGGCCGCCCCGCTGCCAGCGGGCGTATGCGCGGCAGCGCGACCTGAAGGGGCACGCCTCGCAGCGGGGCGCCCGGGCGGTGCAGACGAGGGCCCCGAAGTCCATCAGGGCCTGGTTGAACGCCCAGGCCTTCCCCTCCGGGATGAGCGATTCCGCCAGCGCCTCGAGGCGGGCGGACATCCGGCTCTCGGAGGAGGACCGCCGGACCACGAAGAGGCGGCTGAGCACGCGGGTCCCGTTGGTGTCCAGAGCCGGGACCGGCTCCTCGAAGGCGAAGGCCAGGAGCGCCCCGCTCGTGTAGCGCCCGACGCCCGGAAGGCGCTCGGCCTCCGCCCGCGTCCGGGGGAAGCGCCCCCCCAGCCCCCGGACGACCTCCCGAGCGGCGGCCTGGAGATTCCGCGCCCGGGCATAGTACCCTAGCCCGTCCCAGGCCTCCCGGACGCGGGCTGGCCGTGCCGCGGCGAGCGCGTCCACCGTGGGATAGCGCCGCAGGAACCGCGGGTAGTATCCGAGGACCCGCGGGACCTGCGTCTGCTGCAGCATCACCTCCGAGACCAGAATCCGGTACGGGTCGCGGGTCCTGCGCCAGGGCAGGTCGCGCCCGTGCCGCTCGAACCAACGGAGGAGTCCCCGGGCGAAGACCTTCCCCCAGGCTGGGGCGGCCCCGGAGTGCCTCACGGGCGGGCGGGCAGCCGCCCCTCCCTCGCCATCCGGGTGACAAGGGGGCGGTCCGCCTCGAGGAAGTCGTAGGCCGGGAGGGCCGCCAGGGAGGCCCACTCCACCGCCGCGAAGTGCTGGTTCACCGGTTCGCCGGCGAAGGCCGGGACGCTGAAGAAGAGGAGTTCCACCTCCGGGCCGCCGGGGTAGGCGTGCCGGACCCGGGCGACCTCAGGACCAACCGTCGCCCGGATCCCCAACTCCTCCCGCAGTTCGCGCGCGAGCGCGGCGGCCGGGTCTTCCCCGTCTTCGATTTTGCCGCCGGGGAACTCCCACTTGAAAGGGAAGGCTGCGCTCGCCGCCCGCTGGCAGATGAGGACCTTCCCGTCCCGCAGAATCAGTCCCGCGCTCACGCGCAGCCGCCGCCGCGTCCCGTTCATGCCGCGGCGAGTGTAGCCTTCGCGCCGGGTCGCTGACAAGCGCTTTCGCCCCGTTGGGCCCGGGCTAATACAAACGACAGAATCACGGTGACAACGTCCGGGTCCTGTCGCCGGCGCCACCCGGACCTTGTGTCACCCAATGTATTTCATGTGTATTAGACGGCGGGGGCGGCCGCCCGGACTCTCCGCAGGGCGTCGATCAGGTAGGGGGCCGCCAGGGAGAAGGCAGCCAGGATCAGGAGGGTGAGGGAGAGGGGGCGCTGGACCAGCGTGAAGTAAGAGCCGTCCGAGAGCACGAGGGCCTGGCGCAGCGACTGCTCCATGATCCCGCCCAGGACGAGACCCAGGACCGCGGGGGCGAGGGGGTAGTCATGCCGGCGCATGTAGTATCCCAGGACGCCGAACCCGATCCCCAGAAGCAGGTCCAGGAGACCGCCGCTGACGCCGTAGATCCCGATCACGGAGATGGCCAGGATCATCGGGTAGAGGATCCGCTCCGGGATCTCCAGGATCCGGACCCAGAGGCCGACCAGCGGCAGATTCAGGATGAGGAGCACGGCGTTGCTGACGTACATGCTGGCGATGAGGCCCCAGGTGACATCGGGGTGCTTCTGGAAGAGGAGGGGCCCGGGCTGGACCCCCAGCATCATGAGGGCCCCCAGCATCAGGGCCGTGGTCGAGGAGCCCGGAATGCCCAGGCTGAGGAGCGGAACCATGTTCCCGACCGCGGCGGCGTTGTTGGCGGATTCCGGGGCGGCCACCCCCCGGATGTCCCCCTTTCCCAACGCGTCCGGGTCCTTCGCGAGCCGCTTCTCCAGGCCGTAGGCCATGAAGGAGGCGATGGTGGCCCCCGCCGCCGGAAGGACGCCGATGTAGAATCCGATCCCCGTCCCCCGGAGGATGGCACCCAGGCTCTCCTTGAACTCCTGCCACGAGATCCAGATCCGCCCGACCTTCAGGGCGCTCCGTCGGGTTCCCGCGTGTACGTCTTCGATGGCTAGCAGGACCTCCGAGATGGCGAAGAGACCGATGGCTGCCACAATGAAGGAGATGCCGTCCAGGAGCTGGGGGATGTTGAAGGTGTAGCGGGCGCTGCCCGTGGACAGATCGATTCCCACCGTCGCCAGCATGAGCCCGAAGACCATGGAGATGAGGGCCTTCGTGAGGGAGGTGCCCGCCAGGCTGGTGACGCTGGAGAGGCCCAGGACCATCAGGGAGAAGTACTCGGCGGGTCCGAACCTGAGGGCCAGGCGAGCCAGGGGAAGGGCGAAGAGCATCATGAGGATCACGCTGATCGTCCCGGCGATGAAGGACCCGATGGCCGCGATGGCGAGCGCCGGCCCGGCCCGCCCCTGGAGCGCCATCTGGTAGCCGTCCAGGGTGGTGACGACCGAAGAGGCCTCCCCGGGAACATTGACCAGGATCGAAGTTGTGGAGCCGCCGTACATGGTCCCGTAGTAGAGACCGGTGAGCAGGATCATGGCAGAGGCCGGCGGCATCCCGTAGAGGATCGGGATCAGGATGGCGATGCCGCTGACGGGGCCGATGCCCGGGAGGACGCCGATGAGGGTCCCCACCAGCGCCCCGAGGAGGGCGTAGCCCAGGTTCACCGGCGCGAGGGCGACGGAGAACCCGTAGGCCATGTGGCCCAGGAGTTCTTCCATCCTCAGAGTCCCCCGAAGAGGGTTCCGATCGGCAGGCGGAGGTTGAGCGCGCGGCCGAAGAGGAGGTACAGGCCGGCGG
>CAZRDA010000094.1:0-6522 GCA_964598715.1 uncultured bacterium
CCGACGGCCTTGAGTTCCGTCCCCAGCACGCGGCCCACCCGCTCCGCCAGCGTAACGTCCCCCGCCCGCCCCAGAGCGCCGTTGCCGGGCAACACCGTGAAGGGAGGCCCGAAGCGCGCCACCCGCCCTCCCTCCTGATCCACGGCAACCAAGAGCGGGCTCTCCCCCCGCCACCGCTGCAGTGCCGCGGTGAGGTCCGCCACCTGCTCCGGAGTCACGATGTTGCGCGCGAAGAGGATCACGCCCCCCGGACGCAGCGCCTCGAACCACTCCCGGAGGGACGCGTCCGGGGCCGTCCCCTCGAAGCCCAGGAGAAAGACGTCGCCGACGGAGGCCGCCGCCCTGCTCATCGCCGTCGCGGGTCCAGGAGGTCCCGGAGGCCGTCCCCCAGGAAGTTGATCGCCAGAACCGTCGCCGAGACGCAGAGGCCGGGAAAGATCGTGAGGTGCGGGGCCACCAGCAGGTACTGCCGTCCCTCGTTCAGCATCGCGCCCCAGGAGGGGGTGGGCGGTTGCGCCCCCAACCCGAGGAAGGAGAGGGAGGCCTCGGCCACCACGGCCCCGGCGAGCCCGAACGTCGCCTCCACCACGATGGGTCCCAGGATGTTCGGGAGCAGGTGCAGGAAGAGGACGCGGCTCGGTCCCGCCCCGAGCGCCGTCGCCGCCGCCACGAACTCGGCTTCCCGCACCACCAGGACCTGCCCCCGGGCGAGCCGGGCGTAGCCGACCCAGCCGATGATCGAGAGGGCCAGGATCACATTCGTGAGGCTCGGCCCCAGGATGGCCGCGAGGGCGATGGCCAGCAGGATGCCGGGGAAAGCCTGGAGGATGTCCACGGCCCGCATGGCCGCCTCGTCCACCCAGCCGCCGCAGGCGCCGGCCGCCGCCCCGATCAGGACGCCCACAGCGAGGGAGATCCCCACCGCCACGACCGCCACCGCGAGGGAGACCCGGCCTCCGAACAGGACCCTGCTCAGGACATCCCGGCCGAGACGATCCTGGCCGAAGGGGTGGGCCCGAGTCGGGCCCTGGAGCCCCTCTCGCAGGACCTGCTCGGCCGGCGGGGCGGGGGCCAGGACCGGCGCGAGGAGGGCGGCTCCGGCCAGCAGCGCGACGGCCGAGGCGGTGCCGAGGATCAGGGCGCGCCTACGCATCGTAGCGGATCCGCGGGTCCGCCCAGGCGTACAGGCAATCGGTCGCCAGATGGACCAGGACGTAGATCGCGGCGATGGTGAGGACGCAGCCCTGGACCAGCGGGAAGTCGCGCGACTGGATCGCCTGGAGGGTCAGGCGGCCGAGCCCGGGCCAGGAGAAGATCGTCTCGGTGATGATGGCGCCGGAGAGGAGCGCGCCCGCCTGGAGCCCGAGCACCGTCAGGATCGGGATGGCGGCGTTGCGTAGGGCGTGGCGCAAAAGCACCCGGCGCTCCGGGAGGCCCCGAGCCCGGGCCGCCGTCACGAACTCTCGCGTCAGGACCTCCAGGAGACTGGCCCGCGTCATCCGGGAGAGGATACCGGCCAGGGCCAGCCCGAGGGTGATGGCCGGGAGGACGACCGCCCCGGCCCCCTCGCGGCCCGAGACCGGGAAGAAGCCGGTCCCGATGGCGAAGCCGAGGATGAGCAGCGGGCCCAGGACGAAGTTTGGGACGGACAGGCCAATGAGGGCCGCCCCCATGGAGACCCGGTCCGCCGGGCGGTCGGCAAAGACGGCGGCGATCATCCCCAGGGGCAGGGCGAGGAGGATGGCGACGGCCAGGCCGGCCGCGGCGAGTTCCACCGTGGCGGGGAGGGTCCGGAGGATGACGCCCGCCACGGACTCCTGGGTGACGAAGGACGCCCCCAGGTCCGCGCGCCCCAGGCCGGTGAGGAACAGGCCGTACTGGGTGAGCAGCGGCAGATCCAGCCGCAGCCGGGCCCGCAGGGCGTCTTTGGCTGCCGGCAGGGCCGTCTCCCCCAGCATGATCTCCACGGGGTCGCCGGGGATCAGGTGGATGAGCAGGAAGACGCCCGTCGCGACCCCCCACAGGATGGGGAGGAGGAGCAGGAGCCGGCGCAGGAGGAACCGCCTCATTGCGTCCAGTGCACCTGCCGGAGGGCGGCGAAGTCCCCGGCGGGCAGGAGGCGGAAGTCGCGGAGACCGGCCTTGAGGGCGGCGAAGCGGACCTCGTGCCAGAGGAAGATGTAGGGCAGGTCTTCGGCCAGGATCTCCTGGACGGTCCCGTAGAGGACCCGCCGCTTCTCCCGCTCGGCCGTCGCCCGCGCCTCGTCCAGCAGCCGGTCCACCTCCGGGTTGCGGTAGGCCCCCCGGTTGGCCCCGTGGGGCGGGACGCTCCCGGAGTGGAAGATGTAGTGGAAGTAGTCGGGGTCGGCGATCCCGACCCACGTGAGCGACGTCACCTGGAAGTTCCCGGAGCGGATGTCGGCGAAGAAGGTTCCCCACTCGTGGCTGACGATCCGGACCGGGATCCCCACCCTCCCCAACTGCTCCTGGAGGACCTCCCCCAGCGCCCGGCTCAGTTCCCCGGTCGTCGCCTTGAAGGTGAGGGGGAACCGGACCCCGTCCGGCCCGGCGGGGTACCCGGCGGCATCCAGCAAGGCCTTCGCCCGCGGCGGGTCGTACACGTGCCGCATCACGTCCCCCCGGTAGGCCCAGTGCCGGGGCGGCAGGAGCCCCGTGGCCGGCTCGGCCAGGCCCCGCATCAGGTGGGCGACCAGCCCGGGCCGGTCCAGGGCGTGGGCGAGGGCGGCGCGGACACGGCGGTCCCGGAGGATCGGGTCGCGGATATTGAAGGCGAGGTACGTGGTGTTGCTGGACGGCCCCGTGAGGACCTGCACGTGAGGGAGGCCCCGGACCGCCGGGAGCAACTCCGGCGGCAGCCCCCCCGGCAGCAAATCCACGGTCCCCTTGCGCAGTTCCAGGAGGCGCGTCGTGGCGTCCGGGATGACCCGGAACCGGAGGGAGGTCAGGCGCGGGGGACCCGCGAAGTGCTGGGGGAAAGCGCGGACGACCACCTCTTCCCGAGGAACGAAGCGGGCGAGACGGAACGGCCCGGTGCCGACGGGGACGCCCCCGGCGCTCTCACCCTTCCCATTCCCCGCAGCGCGCGGAACGATCCCAACCGCCAGCGCGGCGAGGAGCGGCGCGTAGGGCTTCTTGAGGCGCAGACGAAGCGTGTAGCGGTCCAGGACCTGGATGCTCTCCACCGCGTCGAGAGCGCCCCGCAGCGGAGAGCCCAGGGCCGGGTCCTGGATGCTCCGGAGCGTGAAGGCCACGTCCTCCGCCTCGAGTTCCCGGCCGTCGTGGAACTGCACGCCGCGGCGGAGGACGAAGCGATAGTCGGTCCCGGAAGCCACCTCCCAGCGCGCCGCCAGGTCGGCCACCGGCTCGGCCTGCTCGTCGAGCCGGGTCAGGCCGTTGAAGAGGAGGCCACTCAGATGAACCGAGACGGCATCCGTTGCCAGGCGCGGGTCCAGGGTTGCCGGGGCGCTCTCAAGCGCCACGACGAGCGCCCCCTCTTCCGCGGCCGGAGGCCGGGTGCAGGCGCTCGCCGCCGCCACGATCAGAGCGCAGGTCCCGGCCAGAAAAGGGCTTCTCAGCCCGGGGGCTTTCGTAACAGGCCCTCCTCCATTCGCCCTGCGAGGAGCCTCCCGCGTGGCCCGTGCCGCGCCCAGTTACGCCGACGCCCTGTCCAGCCGGGACCGCCGGCCTTTCTCCCCCCGCGCGGCACCCCTCTTGCAACCTTCGCCACGAGGCAACATGCCCCGATTGCAGCTCGTGGAAAGGATGGTCTTCCTTGCCCTGGAATTCCGGGGGATCGGTCCGTCTGTCCGCCCTCCATCCCGCCGCCTGGCGGCCCTGGCTCGAGCCCGCCCTCTCCCTCGCCTTCCTGCTGGGCCTCCAGATTCTGGCCCTGTCCGCGCTCCGCTCCGGACTTCATCCTCCGCTTTCCCTTGAGGCTCTGCCCGATCGCAAGTGGCAATCGCCTGCCGCGCGATCGGCCCCCGCACGCGCGGCCCTCGCCATCGCCCGCGCCGGGGAACGGCAGCCACGATTCAGCCGCGCGTCTTCGGGTGGGCTGCGCACCGGCGAGCCGGTCCTCGCGCGGGTCGTTCTCCCGGAGCCGAACGCCTGGTTCCGGCTCCCCCACGCGAACGCGACCCAGGCGGGCGAAGCGCCCCCGCGGCTCCGCGGTCTCGTCGAGGACGCTCGGACCGGCCGTCCCCTCGAAGGGGCCCGCATTCTCGCCGGCGGGCGCGTCCTGGCCGTCACCGAGGAGGGCCGCTTCGCGCTCCCCTTTTCCGGGGACGGGGGGACCGTCCTGGTCAAGGCGGTGCACTACCGGGCGGCGGAGGTGCTGGTCCCGGCCGGGGAAGATCGGCAGGTGACCGTCCGCCTCGAGCCGTTCACTCCGCGGGGGGTGTACCTGACCTTCTACGGGATCGGGGACCGGGAGATCCGCACCCGCACCCTGGAGCTCCTGGAGCGGACCGAGCTGAACACGCTGATCGTTGACGTGAAGGGGGACCGGGGATTCATCTCGTATAAGAGCGATGTCCCGCTGGCCCAGGCCATCGGGGCCACCCGCGTCACCACCTTCCGCGACGTGGAGACCCTGCTGCCCGCCCTCAAGGCACAGGGGATCTACACCATCGCCCGCATCGTGGCATTCAAAGACCCGGTCCTGGCAGCGGCCCGCCCTGACTGGGCTGTCCTGGATGCCCGCACCGGGGAGCCCTGGATTGACCATGAGGGGCTCGCCTGGGTGGACCCGTTCCGCCCCGAGGCCTGGGCCTACATCATCTCGGTGGCGAAGGAGGCAGCCGAGAAGGGGTTCGACGAGATTCAGTTCGACTACATCCGCTTCCCGAGCGACGGCGGGATCCAGCATGCCCTCTACTCCCGCCCCCCCGACATGGCGGAGCGGATGGCCGCGATCAACGGGTTTCTGGCGGAGGCCGCCGCCGCGCTGAAGCCGCTCGGCGCCTTCGTCGCCGCCGATGTCTTCGGCTACACCCTCTGGAATACCGATGACACCGGCATCGGGCAACGGATTGAGGACATGGCCCGCTACCTGGATGTCCTCTCGCCGATGGTGTACCCCTCCTCCTACCACCTGGGGATCCCGGGGTACCGCAACCCGATCGCCTACCCGTACGAGATCGTCTATCACAGTCTCATCCGGGCCCGGGAGCGCCTCCGGGGCTCCCCGGTCCGGATCCGCCCCTGGCTCCAGGACTTCCGCGACTACGCCTTCGACCGGCGCCGGTACACGCCCCGGGAGGTGCTTGCGGAGATCCGCGGCTCGGAGGAGGCGGTGGGGGCGGACGGCTGGATGCTCTGGAACCCGCGGGTGCGGTACACCGAGGCAGCCCTCGCCCCCAAGCCCAGCCTGGCCGAGGAGCGTGCGGAGACGGACGGGAACTCCACGTGGCCGGAAGAGTAAACCGGCGCACTCTGCTCCTCGCGGCAACGGCAGCCCTCTACGTCCTGGGGGGCGCGGTGGCCGTCACCCGCGTCGCCGTGCCCCCAGCCGCCACGGCCGCCCCGGTCCTCCCCGAACTGCCCGCGCGACTCCCCAACGAGGCGGGGCAGATCCTCATCCTGGAGTACCACCGGATCGGAGGCGCCGAGGACCGCTGGACCCGAAGCCTGGAGAACTTCCGCGCCGACCTCGACCGCCTGTACCGGGAGGGCTACCGGCCGGTCAGCCTGGGGGACGTCCTCGACGGCAGGATCACCCTGCCGGCGGGCCTCAGCCCCGTCGTCCTCACCTTCGACGACTCCTCGCCCGGCCAGTTCCGCTACCTGGAGCGGGACGGCGACGTCGAGATTGACCCGGACTCGGCTGTCGGCATCCTGCTGGAGTTCCACCGGGCGCACCCTGACTTCGCCGCCAAGGCCACCTTCTACGTCCTGCCGGCCGCCGCCCAGCCGCACCGCCTCTTCGGGCAGCCGGCCTACGAGCACCGGAAGCTCCGCCACCTGGTGGAACTGGGATTCGAGATCGGCAACCACACCCTGTGGCATCACAACCTGGGCCGCGCCGACGCGGCCACGATCCACCACCAGCTCGCCTCGGCCGTCCGCATCATCCGGGAGGCGGTCCCCGGCTATCCGGTCCGGACGCTCGCCCTCCCGTTCGGCGCGTACCCGGCCGACCTGGCCCCGGCTATCGCGGGCGAGGCCAATGGGACCACCTACCGCCACGAGGCGATCCTGATGGTGGCCGGGGGTCCTGCGCTCTCCCCCTTCGCCGCCGCCTTCGACCCCTTCCACCTGCCCCGGGTCCAGGCGACCTCCGCCGAGATGGAGCACTGGCTCGGGCACTTCGCCCGCCGGCCGGAGGAGCGCTTCGTGAGCGACGGGGACCCGGACACCGTCACGATCCCCCGCTCCCGTGCAGGCCTCTTACGGACCCCGCTGCCCGGCAGGGTAGTGGCGCGGCTCTACTAATACACACGACATACATTTTGTGACAAAAGGTCCGGGTGGCGCCGGCGACAGGACCCGGACGTTGTCACTG
>CAZRDA010000095.1:0-4774 GCA_964598715.1 uncultured bacterium
CAGGCACCATGTCGCGCACATCACCACGTTGCGCGAGCGCATGGGCTGGACCTAGCGCCGGGCCAACTGACGTCGCCCCACGTCGTTCTCCGACCACCCTTCGGGTGGTGCCCGCGGCGGTCCTCAACGTACCAAAGACGTACGCCTCCTGCCGCCGCCCGCCCGGGGCGAGCCGCGACGCAGCCCTTTCTGGGCATCGGGCGGAGGAGCGGCTCGCCCCGGGGAGAGGGCGGCGGCTCCGAGGGCGCTCGTGATGGTCGTCATTTGGCCCGGCACGGGAGCCGTCGCTTGAGCAGCATCTGCAGTTCGGTCGAGTCGCACTGGGTCCCAGGGGGGAGAACCGTATGAGCTTTGATCGGTTTCATCCCCTGGTAGCCCGGTGGTTCCGCGAGCGGTTCGGCGAGCCCACGGCGCCGCAGGCCGCCGGCTGGGGGCACATCGCCGCTGGGGCGGACACGCTGATCGCGGCTCCCACCGGCTCCGGCAAGACGCTGGCGGCCTTCCTGTGGGCCATTGACGCGCTGGTCCGGGCGGCGGCGGCCGGTCCCCTCGAGGACCGGACGCGCGTCGTGTACCTTTCTCCCCTCAAGGCCCTCGGCAACGACATTCAGAAAAACCTCCAGGAGCCCTTGGCCAGCATCCGGCACCTGGCAGCCGAAGAGGGGCTCGCAATGCCCGAGATCCGGGTCCTGGTCCGCACCGGGGACACGCCGGCCCATGAACGGCAGCAGATGACCCGCCAGCCGCCGCACATCCTCATCACCACCCCCGAGTCGCTCTTCATCCTGCTCACGGCCGAACGGAGCCGCCGCTTCCTCGCCACCGCCGAGACCGTTATCGTGGACGAAATCCACGCCGTGGCGTCCGACAAGCGGGGGGCGCACCTCGCCATCTCCCTCGAGCGGCTGGATGCCCTGGCCGGGCGTCCCCTCCAGCGCATCGGGTTGAGCGCCACCCAGAAGCCCATCGAGGAGATCGCGCGCCTTCTGGTCGGGACCGGCCGCCTCGGTCCCGACGGGACGCCCGAGTGCGCCATCATGGACGTTGGCCACCGGCGGCCCCTCGACCTGTCCGTGGAGGTTCCCGGTCAGCCGCTGGGCCCCGTGGCGACCCACGAGATGTGGGGCGAGATTTACGACCGGATCGTCGCGCTCACCCGCGCCCACCGCAGCACAATCATCTTCGTTAATACGCGCCGCCTGGTGGAGCGGGTGGCGCACCAACTCACCACGCGGCTGGGGGAAGGCCGGGTGGCCGCCCACCACGGCAGCCTCTCGCGTCGCACGCGTCTCGAGGCGGAGCGGCGCCTGAAGGCGGGCGAGGTCCCGGTGGTCGTCGCCTCCGCGTCCCTCGAACTCGGCATTGATGTGGGCACGGTGGACCTGGTCTGTCACGTCGGGGCGCCACGGGCGCTCGCCACACTCCTGCAGCGTGTCGGTCGGTCGGGGCATCTGCCGGCCGGCAGCGCAGCCGCGCCCGCGGGGGCGATGCCGAAGGGGATCCTCTTCCCCCTGACGCGTGACGAGTTGGTGCAGTGCGCGGCCGCCGTTCGCGCCGTCCGGGCCGGCGACCTGGATCGCGTAATCTTGCCCCGGGCCCCGCTGGACATCCTGGCTCAGCAGGCCGTCGCCATCGCCGCCAGCGGCGAGGTGGGGGAGGATGAACTGTGGGGGTTGGTGCGACGCGCCTACCCGTTTCGGGACCTTACCCGGGAGGATTTCGAGGCGGTGCTCGGCATGCTCGCGGAAGGCATCTCCACGCGGCGGGGGCGCCGCTCGGCCCACCTGCACCGCGACCGGGTGTACGCCCGCCTGCGGGGACGGCGCGGTGCGCGCCTTGCGGCGATCACGTCAGGCGGCGCCATCCCGGACACGGCCGACTACGATGTCATCGAGGAGCCGGCCGGCACCTTCGTCGGGAAGGTCAATGAGGACTTCGCCGTGGAGAGCCTGGCGGGCGATATCTTTTTGCTCGGCAATCGGTCGTGGCGCATCCGGCGCGTGGAGGCCGGGCGCGTGCGCGTGGAGGACGCGCAGGGCGCCCCGCCCACCATCCCCTTCTGGCTGGGGGAGGCTGCGGCGCGCACCGCCGAACTCTCCGCCGCTGTGGCCGCGCTCCGTCAGGAGGTGGCCGCCCGCCTTCCCGATGCGGCCGCGGCCACCGGGTGGCTTGAGCGCGAGGCCGGCCTGGATCCGGCGGGGGCCGGACAGGTCGTCGCCTACGTGGCGGAGACGCTGGTGGCTCTCGGCGCCGTGCCCACGCAACAGACTATCGTGGCCGAGCGGTTCTTCGACGAGGCGGGGGGCATGCAACTCGTGCTCCACGCCCCCTTCGGCGGGCGGATCACCCGGGCCTGGGGGCTCGCCCTGCGCAAGCGCTTCTGCCGTACCTTCGACTTCGAGCTCCAGGCGGCGGCGACGGACGATGGCATCGTGCTTTCCCTCGGGCAGCAGCACAGTTTCCCGCTGGAGAGTGTCTTCGCCATGGTCCACCCGGACACCCTGGACGAGGACCTGGTGCAGGCCGCTCTCGCGGCCCCCATGTTCACCAACCGGTGGCGGTGGAATGCGACCCGCGCCCTGGCCCTCCTGCGGTACAGCGGTGGGCGGCGGGTGCCCATGCCCATCCAGCGGATGCGCGCCGAGGACCTGCTGGCCGCCGTCTTCCCCGCCCAGGTGGCCTGCCAGGACAACCATCCCGGGCCCATCGAGCCACCCGACCATCCACTGGTCAAGGAGACGATCGCCAACTGCCTGCACGAGGCGATGGATATGGATGCGCTCCGGGCCCTCCTCGCGGCCATCGAGGCGGGCGAGATCCGCACCGTCGCGGTGGACACGCCGGCCCCCTCCCCCATGAGCCACGAGATCCTCCACGCCAACCCCTACGCCTTCCTGGACGATGCGCCGCTGGAGGAGCGGCGGGCCCGCGCCGTGGCGCTGCGGCGGACGGACCCGGACCTGGCGCGGGGCGCGGGCGCGCTGGATCCGGCGGCCATCGCCCAGGTGCGCGAGGAGGCCTGGCCCGACGTACGCGATGCGGACGAACTGCACGATGCCCTCCTCACGCTCGGGATCCTGCCGGCTGCGGCGGCGGCGAGTTGGACGAGTTTGGCAGAGGCACTGATCGGCGACGGGCGAGCCACCCGCGTCTCCTGGGCGGTTCCCGCTCCCGAGGGCGCGGGGGCCGCCGCATCGCCGCAGGAGCGAAGCGAGGGAACGATCCACCATGAGGGGTGCGTGGTGGCGGAGCGCCTGCGCCTCGTCCGGGCGGCGCTCCCCGGTGCCCGATTCCATCCGGAAATTCCCGCGCCGCCGCCCTCCCGCGGTGAGTCCGAGGCGCCCGACCGCGCTGAGGCCATCCGCGCCATCACGCAGGGCTGGATGGAACACATCGGCCCCACCACGGCAGCGTCTCTCGCCGCACGGCTGGGCCTCCCGGAAAGGGAGGTGCAGGCCGGCCTGCTGGCGCTGGAGAGCCAGGGCGCTGTGCTCCGGGGGCGTTTCAGTTGTGGCGCGCCCGAGGGGGTCATCGAATGGTGCGACCGGCGCCTCCTCGCCCGGATTCACCGGCTCACCATCGGGCGCCTCCGTCGCGAGATCGAGCCGGTCTCGGCAGCGGACTTCATTCGTTTCCTGCTTCGCTGGCAGCACGTGCACCCGGGGACGCACCTCCACGGGCGCGAGGGCCTGCTCCAGGTGATCGGTCAGCTCCAGGGGTTGGAACTCCCCGCCCCCTCCTGGGAACGGACCGTGTTGCCGGCCCGGATCGCCCACTACAACCCGGCCGACCTGGAGGCCCTGTGCCTCTCCGGGGAGGTCGCCTGGGCCCGGCTCCGCCTGCAACCCGCCTCCGCCGATATTGGCGCGGAGTTGGTCTCGCCCGCCGGGCCGCGGGCCAGGCGGCGCGGCGCCCCAACCCGGTCGGCTCCTCTGACCTTCGTGCTCCGTGAGGACCTGCTGTCATTTCTTGAGGCCGGACCCGCCGACCCGGCAGCGGTGGAGGGCCTCTCGCCCGCCGCGCGGGACGTGGCCGGCCATCTCGCTCGGCGGGGAGCCTCTTTTCTGCCCGATATTGCCCGCGCCACAGGCCGTCTCCCCGCCCAGGCCGAGGGGGCGCTCTGGGAGTTGGTGGCCCGCGGCCTGGTCACTGGGGACGGAATCGCCGGGCTGCGCGCCCTCCTCAAGCCCGAGGAGAAGCGCCGGCTCCCGCACCGCCGCTCCCCGATGTTCCGGGGAAGAGTCCTCCGGGAGCGCCTCATCCCGCTCGGCCGATGGGGCCTGCTGCATCCGGTGGGAGCCGGGGATGCGCCCCGGCCCTTGAGGGAAGCGGTGGAGGAGGCGATGGCGCGGCAGGTGCTGCGACGCTACGGCGTGGTCTTCCGCGAACTGCTCACCCGCGACGGCCGCGCCCCGGCGTGGAGGCTTCTGCTCGGGATCTATCGGCGGCTCGAGGCGAGAGGCGAGATCCGCGGCGGCCGGTTCGTGGCTGGCTTCGTCGGGGAGCAGTTCGCGCTCCCCGAGGCCGTGGAAACCCTCCGCGCCGTCCGCCGCAAGCAGGACGAGACGGAGACCGTCATCGTGAGTGCGGCCGACCCCCTGAACCTGGTCGGAATTCTGACCCCGGGCGCGCGCCTCTCGCCCTCTTCAGGCCAGGTCATCGCCTACCGGGCCGGCATTCCCGTGGAAGCGGGCGACCTCGGCGCCGTTCTCCAGCGCCTGCGGCGCCAGGCCTCCGGGCCGGGCGGGTGAGTCGCCGGGGAGAAAGGGGGGCG
>CAZRDA010000095.1:4874-6407 GCA_964598715.1 uncultured bacterium
GGGGGGCGGCGAGGGGTCTGTCTCGGCCGGCCGGGCTGCGGCCGTCCGCCACGGTGACCCTTCGACTACTTCTCGCGGTCCTCCTCCTGCCCGCCGGTCTGTTCGCGGCGCCGGTGAAGTCGCCCTACCCCATGGGGGTCGTCGCCGAAGGCCTGCGGGAGCCCCGCGGACTCCTCTTCCTCCCGGACGGCAGTCTGCTGGTCGCGGAGCAGGCTCGCGGGACCATCGTCCAGATCGCCCCGGGAGGGACGCTCACCCGCATCGCCTCGGGCCTGAGCCGGCCGCATGGCATCGCCCGCGATGCGGCGGGGGCGCTCTACGTGGCCGACACCGGCAACGGGCGGGTCGCCCGCATCACCCCCGATGGGGCGGTGAGCACCTATGTGGCAGGCCTCACCGTCCCCGTGGATCTTGACTTCGATCCAGCCGGGCGTCTCCTCATCTGCGAGTACATCCGGGGGCCCCTCAAGATTGTCGAGAGGCCGGGGACCGCCAGGCCGTTCGGGCCGGTCGTGGATGGGGCGCACGGGCTGTTGTCCGAGCCGGATGGTGGGGTGCTGGTGGTGGAGAAGCTGGGGGAGAGGGTTTCGCGCCTGACCGCGGAGGAATACCTCGAGCCCCTCTGGCACGACATTGAGGGGGAGGGTCTCGCCCGCGGACCCTCGGGGGACGTCTATGTCGCGGAGCCGCGGGGCGGGCGGGTGTGGCGCCTGAAGGCCAACGGGATCGAGGTGGTGGTGGCCGAGGGGCTGGTCAGCCCGCGCGATCCGGCCTTCGACGCTGTCGGCCGCCTGTATGTGGCCGAGACAGGCGCGGGGCGCGTCGTCCGATTTACGGGGAGTTTCTAAGGCAAACCCGGTCCGAATCCTGGGGGGCGATCGGGCCTTTAGCGGAACACAAGGTCCCCGTGCTTGCGGACGTACTCGACGATCCCGCCCCCCTCCAGGATCGCCAGCATCACCTCAGGGATGGCCCCCACGCGGAACTCCTGCCCTTTCGTCAGGTCCCGGACCAGGCTTGCCTTCAGGTCCACCTCGAGATCGTCGCCCTGGGCGATCTGGTCGGTATCCAGGGTCAGGGCGGGCATCCCGATGTTGAACGAGTTCCGGTAGAAGATGCGGGCGAAGGACTTGGCCAGCACCACGGGCACCCCCGCCAGCTTGATGATGCGGGCCGCGTGCTCCCGGGAGGAGCCCTGGCCGAAGTTGCGGCCCGCCACGACGATGTAGGTCTTGTCCTTCTTCATGGTGGCGGGCGCGAAGTTCGCATCGGCGTCCTCGAGCACGTGCTCCGTCAGTTTCGGCAGATCGGACCGGAGGTGGGCGTAGCGGCCGGGCGCGATCAGGTCGGTCGAGATGAAATCCCCGAACTTCCAGGCGACTCCCCGGATCCCCATGGTTTCCTCCTACAGATAGGGGCGCGGGTCCACGATCTTCCCCGCGATGGCTGACGCGGCGGCGACGGCCGGCGACGACAGATAGACGAACGACTTGGGGTTGCCGAGCCGCCCCTTGAAGTTCCGATTCTGGGTGG
>CAZRDA010000096.1:0-6401 GCA_964598715.1 uncultured bacterium
AACTGGCGACCTTTGGGTTATGAGCCCAACGAGCTACCGGACTGCTCCACCCCGCACGAGCATCTTAGGGAGATGCCCGTGGGGTGTCAAGCGCTTTCTCCCCCCGCGGGCGCATCCGGGGGGAGCCGCAGCCCGTGCTTGGAGGCGTTGTGGAGCATCCCGCAGGCCGCGGAGATGTCGTGCCCGCGGCTCTCACGGATCGTCGCAGTGAGTCCCCCCTCGTGCAGGATGTTCTGGAACGCCTCCACCCGCCGCCGGGGGGAGGCCCGGAAGGGGAGGAGCGGGGATTCGTTGAGGGGGAGGAGGTTCACCTTGCAGCGGATGCCGCGCAACAGCCCGGTGAGGCGGCGCGCGTCCTCTGGTGTATCGTTGACTCCATCCATCAGGACGTACTCGAAGGTGATCCGCCTCCGCGGGGGGAGCGGGTACTCCCGGCAGGCCGCGAGCAGTGCTTCGAGCGGGTAGCGCCGGTTCACCGGCATCAGGCGACTGCGCTGCTCGTCCGTCGTGCCCGAGAGGGAGATCGCGAGGTTGACCTGGAGGCCCGAGGCGGCGAGGCGCCGGATGCCTGGGACGAGACCCACCGTGGAGAGGGTCACGCGGCGCGGGGAGAATCCGGGGCCGTCCGGGTCCGTCAGGATCCCGAGGGCCCGCTCCACGTTTCCGAAGTTCGCCAGCGGCTCCCCCATCCCCATGAGGACGATGTGACTCACCCGCCCCCCGGGGGCGGCCGCACCCTGGAGGGCCAGGACCTGCCCCACGATCTCTCCCGGCCCCAGGTTCCGCTTCAGGCCCATCAGCCCCGTGAGGCAGAAGCCGCACTCGAGGGCGCAGCCGGCCTGGGAGGAGATGCAGGCGGTCAGGCGATCCTCGTCGGGGATGAGGACGCTCTCGATCCGCTCGCCGTCCCTGAGGCTGAGGAGGAACTTCCGGGTGCCGTCGCGTGAGACCTCCTCCCGGATGAGGCCGGGGGTGCCGATGGCCGCCCGCTCGGCCAGGGCACCCCGGAACGCCTTCGGGAGGTTGGACCAGGCCCCCGGGTCGCTTGCCCGCTTCTGGTAGAGCCACTTGAAGACCTGCCGGCCCCGGTAGGCCGGCTGCCCCTGGGCTTCGGCCCAGGCCTCCAGCTCCCGCCGGGTGAGCCCCAGGAGATCCTCCCGCGCTGCCGCGGGGGGAGCCCCCTGTCTCGTTCCGAGCGCTGCCTGTCCCACCGGTTCCTCCTCGGCCGACTCTCCGGGCCGATGACCGCCCGGGAACAGACCTCGCGTCATCCTAGGCTGGAACCGGAACGAGGTCAATGCGCCAGAGGCCAGCGCCGAGGGGGCCGGGGGGAATCAGGCGAGGGGGAAGCGATAGAACCGGAAGAGCGCCCGAGGCGCTGGGCGGCCGGGGGGCCGGCTACTTCAGGCGGCGGAGGTAGTCGCGCAACCCGTCCGCTGTGGGCCCCACCGGCTGAAGCTTCAGGGCCTGCTCCAGGGCAGCCTTGGCCTCGGCCCGCCGGCCCGCTCGGAAGTAGGCGATGCCGAGGTTGCCTTGGACCTCGGCCACGTTCGGCCTCAGCCGGCTCGCCGTCTGGAAGGATACGATCGCCTGATCCAACTTGCTCTGGGCCAGGTAGATCATCCCGAGGCTGTTGTGGGCGTTGGCTAACTCCGGGTCCACGTCCACGGCCCGGCGGAACTGGCCGGCCGCCTCTTCGAGCCGCCCTTGCCGCTGGTAGATGGTCCCTAGGGTGAAGTGGGCCCGCTGCGGCGTGGGGTAGAGCGGATTAGCAAGGGCCGCCCGAACGGCCTGCTCTGCCCGGGGGAGATCCCCCTGTTCCAGGTAGGCTTGCCCGAGGTCTATGAAGGCGTCCGCGAACTTCGGATCCAGTTCCACGGCCCGCCGGAAAGCCTTGACGGCATCGGGCAGGTTGCGGTTGTACTGGTAGGCGAGCCCGAGCGCGCGGTGGTAGGGGGCCTGCGTGGGGGCCATCTCGACGGCCCGCGCCAGATCGGGCAGCGCCCGTCGCGGCTCTCCCGAGTTCAGGTAGGCAACGCCGATAGTGTAGTAGTCCTCGGCCCTCCCTGGTCGCTCCTCCCCCTCAGGCGTCGTCGAGCACCCTGCCAACAGGAGCGCCGCTATCCAGACCCACGCTCGCCAGTGCAATCCCCTGTGCATTCCCCTCCCGCCCTCCTCCGGCCGTGAAGGCCGATGCGGACCACCCTCTACAAGGAGGCGAACAGCCGGGCCAAGTCTTCGTACTCTTCGTGGAGATCCACTTTGACCGGCCGCCCGCTGGCAGCGCGTCCCTCCGGTTCCACCGCCTCGGATGGGCTCGCCCCGACGGCCGCCCGGGCTCGCGACCGGGGCGCCCCCTGGGCGGCCCGGCGGGGGGGGGGCGAGGGGGCCGGCGGCGATGTCTCGCCGGGGTCGCCCAGGATGATCAGCCCCTCCATCTGCACCGGCGCCTGCGGCTCGGCGGGCGGGAGTGGGGCTGCCTGGGGAACCGTCCCCGCCCGCAGCTGAGTCGCCTCTATTGCATCCTCGCGCGGCTCATCAGAGGGGGGCGCCGCCAACGACCCCTGGAATTGCTCCCCCCGGAATTGCTCCCCAAGGACCTCGATCCCCTCCAACGCTGGAGCCCCCGCGGTCTCGGGTGGCGCGACAGGCTCGGGTTCGGCCTCCACGGGCGGGGGTGGGCTCGGCGGGGCGACCGCCTCGGCACGAGAGGTGCGCGCCCCGCGCTCGGTCTGGCGCGGGGGGGCCGAGGGGGGCCCTTGCGACCCCTCGATCGGGTCCGCGAGGGTCTGGAGCCCCTCCATCTCCGGGGGCAGGTCCGTGGCCGGGGGCGGACCGGCAGGACGCACCGCCGGTATTCCCGGAAGCGTAGCATCGGAATCCACGGGGGTGGAACGAGTTCCGGCAGCCTGCACCCGCCGGTGGAAGGGAGGCTGCTTCTCAAACCAGGCCTGGCGCTCCCGACTGCCCCAGCCCCCGTACTCCACGCTCTCCAGGATGAAGCCCAAATCCTCGAGGAACGCCAGCGCCTCCTCCTGATGCGCCTGCCCCTCGGCCTTGGGGAAGGGGCTCTTCTCGTGGCGGAAGACCTGGACCCGCTCGAGGCTCGGGACATACAGGCAGACGTGGCAGACGGAGCGCCCGCCCCCCGCCGCGCTGGTGACCGCGTAGGCCCGGGCCTCGGCCCCCGCGAAGTCCTTCCCCGCCACGGAGGTCAGGTTGAGGGACCAGGCCACCCGCTCGATGGCGTCGGGGGAGACGGGGATCCGGTCCAGCGAGGGATCCAGCTTGAACACGCCCCTAGCCCCCGGCCGTCCGCCGGCCGGAGCCGAGCTGGTAGCGCCGGACCGCCCGGTGATGCTCGGCGAAGGATTTGGAGAAGTGGTGCGTCCCGTCGTTCTTCGACACGAAGTACAGATACCCCACGTCGGCCGGGTACAGGGAAGCCCGGAGGGCCGACTCCCCCGGGTTGGCGATGGGACCCGGGGGGAGGCCGCGGTGAACATACGTGTTGTAGGGATTGCGGGCCGACCGCAGGTCCGCGTAGGTGATCCGGGAGGAGGGAGGTTTCTCCCTGCCGTACAGGACGGTCGGATCCGCTTGCAGGAGCATTTTCCGCTTGAGCCGGTTATGGAAGACGGCGGCGATGATCGGCTTCTCCTCCTCCGTGACGGCTTCCCGCTCCACGATGGAGGCGAGGGTGACGATCTCGTGCCGGGTCATCCCGAGGCTCCGGGCCCGGATCTCCTCCCCCAGCGGGAACGCGCGGGAGAAGCGGGCCACCATCTTCTCGATGATCGCCTCCTCCCGGAGTCCCTTGGAGAAATAGTACGTGTCCGGGAAGAGGTACCCCTCCAGCATAGTCGCCTCGGGATCCACCCGGGAGGCGGAGAGGGGGTCGGAGACGACGGCCAGGAACCGGTCCCGATCGGCCAGTCCCCCCTGATGGAGGAGGGCGGCAATCTCCCGGCTGGTCGCCCCTTCGCGGATGGTCACCCGGTGGAGCAGCACCCGCCCTTCCTCCATGGCCACGAGCACGCCCAGGACGCCCATTTCGGCGGGGAACTGATATTCCCCCGCCTTGAGCGTGTCGGCCGTCCCCCGGAGGGCGGCGAGGGCGAGGAAGAGCCACCGGTTCGGGATGACCCCCTCTGCCTTCAGGCGGGCTGCCACCTCCCGCGCCGGAATGCTGGCAGGGATCTCCACGGTCCGAGGGGGCTGCTCGGTGAAGCCGAGGCGCGCCCTGGGGTGGAAGGCGAGGTACAGGCGAATCCCGCCGATCGTGACGAAGGGGATGATACCAAGGAGGAGCACCCCGACCAGGAGGGCACGGCGGTGGCGGGTGCCGGGCCTCATCGTGCTCCGTCCTGCCGGGAGGCGCGGGCCCGGTCCAGAAAGCCCTGGAGGATGAGGGCGGCGGCGATGGCGTCCACCCGGTCCCGCCGCCGCCTGCGGCTGAGACCGACCTCCCTCAGCACCCGGGTGGCAGCCTGGGTCGTGAGCCGCTCGTCCCACAGCGTCACGGGGAGTCCTAGGGCCTCCCCCAGATCCCGGGCCAGCTCCCGGGCCGCCTCGGCCTGGGGACCCATCGTCCCGTCCATGTTGCGAGGGAGCCCTACCACCACCTCGCCGACCCCCCAGTCCTCGACCAGGGCCCTGAAGTGGGCCACGTCGGCAGACCGGCCCCGACTCGTCCACGTCGGGAGGCCTTGGGCGGTGAAGCCCAGTTCGTCGCTCACCGCCAGTCCGAGCCGAACCTTCCCCGGATCAACCCCGAGTATCCGCATCAGACGACCTGTCCCCCTCTTTCGAAGACGGCCGGGCAGAGTGGGATCACCTCAAAGCCTCCTCGGCCTTTTCTCTTCAAACACAGGGATTTATACTCCGAATCGAGATTTTTTGTCAAGAGTCTGGCCTGCCGCAATGCCGGAAGGACCTTGTCTTTCCACGATCTGTGCAATATAAAGGCCACGAAATGCAACCGGCCAACCGGTGGATCCGCCTGTACGACCTGACCTTCCGGAGCCTCGGGCCACAAGGCTGGTGGCCTGCCCGGACGCCATTCGAGGTGATTGTGGGCGCTATTCTCACCCAGCATACCTCCTGGCGGAATGCCGAGCGCGCCCTGCTCGACCTGAGGAGAGCGAGGGCCCTCACCCTCCGGGGGATGGCCTCCCTTCCCCCCACCCGTCTCCCCCGCCTCATCCGCGCCGCCGGAACATACCGGGGCAAAGCCCGCACCCTGCGGGCGTTCTTGGCAGCCCTGAGCCGCGATTTTGGCGGAAGCATTCCCCGGCTCCTCCGGGAGCCTGCCGAAAGTCTGCGCCGCTGGCTACTCGCTGTACAGGGGATCGGCCCGGAGACGGCTGACTGCATTCTGCTCTACGCGGCTGCCTCTCCCGCCTTCGTGGCGGACGCCTACGCCCGCCGGATCCTGGCCCGCCACGGCCTGGTCCCCTTCGACGCCCCCTACGCGGCGGTGCGTGCCGAGGCCCTGGCCCACCTGCCGCCCGACGCCTCGCTCCAGGGCGAACTTCACGCCCTGCTGGTGAGCGTGGGAAGGAAGTTCTGCCGGACCGTTCCCCGGTGCGAAGCCTGCCCGCTGGCGCCTGACCTTTCGGGAGCGATGCCCCTCAGGCCCTACAGAGCCGGCCCCCCTCTGCCCGCATCCAAGACATCCCCATCCCCTCCCCCCATTGGAGCCGAGGCGTGCCCGACCTAGAAGCCCAGCTCGACGCGGTTAGCCGGAGCCACAAGGGGCAGGCCACCCCCGCCGCCCTCGAGGAGACCATGTCCTGCATCGTGGGCCACATCACCCGCCTGTTCGAGGTCAGCTTGGACGAGGTGGCAATCCTGCTCCGGCGACACCGGGGCGGAAACGAGGTCCTCCGCTTCGCCTACCCCTTGGAGTTCCTCCGCGCAGGGCAGACCGAGTTCCCCGTAAAGGCCACGAGGCCTTCCATCGCCGGCAGGACTCTGGGCAGCCGCGAACCGATTCTCGTGAACCGGGCCGCAGCGGAGCGGCACCTGGACGTCTTCGAGAAGATCCTCATCCACGGTCGGGCCGGCCTCCCTATCCAGCGCCTGATGTCGGCGCCGATCTGGGGAGGGCCGGGCAACCTCATCGGGGTCCTCCAGGTCAGCCGAAAGGGGAAAACTCTGGAGGAGGCCAGTCCCGAGTTCACCCCCGAGGAGCTGGCGGCCGTCGCCGCGATCGGCCAACAGGTGGGGCCCTACCTGCTCCGCGTCATCCCCCGCGACTTCTAATACAAACGACACAAATCGTGTGACACAGAGTCCGGGTGGCGCCGGATGCCGCCCCATGGCCCCCGTAGCGGAGGGGGGGCCCAGCGGCCCTGGGCCGATGGGGGGAACCACGGGAGGGTTCCCCACGGGGGCCG
>CAZRDA010000097.1:0-6358 GCA_964598715.1 uncultured bacterium
GACCGCTCTAGGCCCCTCAACGGGCTGCGCTCAGATGGAGGAGCCATGAAAGGGTTCGTGAAGCCTTCCGACGAAGAGCTCAAGAAGCGGCTGACGCCAACGCAATACCACGTGACCCAGGAGGACGGGACCGAGCCGGCCTTCAAGAATGAGTACTGGGACACCAAGAAGCACGGCATCTACGTTGACGTGGTCTCCGGCGAGTCGCTCTTCTCGTCGCTCGACAAGTATGACTCCGGCACTGGCTGGCCGAGTTTCACCCGGCCGCTCGAGCCGGCCAACGTTACCACCCGAAAGGACCGCAAACTCTGGACGGTGCGCACCGAGGTGCGGTCCAAGCTCGCCGACTCGCACTTGGGCCACGTCTTTCCGGACGGGCCCGAGCCGACCGGAATGCGCTACTGCATCAATTCGGCAGCGCTGCGCTTCGTGCCGGTCGACCAGCTCGCCGAAACGGGGTATGGGGAGTACCTGGCCCTCTTCGAGAAGACCGGCGTGTCCGTGGAGTCAGGCGCGCCCGAGCGGGCCCGCGTCTCCGAAAAGGACTCGGGAAAGCACCAGGTGGCGCTGCTGGCCGGAGGTTGCTTCTGGGGGATGGAGGACATCTTGCGCAACATTCCCGGGGTGGTGGACACCGAGGTCGGCTACGCGGGTGGCACCACCCCCCACGCTACCTACCCGCAGGTGAAGAAAGGAACGACCGGCCACGCCGAGGCGATCCGGGTGGTCTTCGATCCGGAGCGGCTGCCCTACGAGCAACTCCTGGGCACCTTTTTCCGCATGCACGACCCGGCGACCCGGAACCGGCAGGGCAACGACGTCGGCACCCAGTACCGCTCCGCGATCTTCTACTTTGACGAGGAGCAGCGGCGGATCGCACAGGAGGTGAAGGCGCGGGTCGAGGACTCGGGGAAGTGGAGGCGGCCGATCGTCACCGAGATCGTCCCGGCTTCCGACTTCTGGCCAGCCGAGGAGTACCACCAGGACTATCTTCTGAAGAACCCAGGCGGTTATACCTGCCACTATTTGCGCGACTGAGCCTGGATCCCCCGGGCGATCTGTTCTCCCTTTCCCAGGAGCCGGGACCCCGATTTCGCGGGAGGTGAAGGATGCGAGTGGTTTCGGTGAACGTGGGACTTTCCCGGGAAGTCCACTGGAAAGGCAAGCGGGCCACGACGGCGATCTTCAAGGAGCCGGTCGCTGGCCGCGTCGTGGTGCGCACGCTCAACCTCGACGGGGACCGCCAGGCGGACCTGTCCGTCCACGGCGGGCCCAGCAAGGCGCTCTACCTGTACCCGGGCGAGCACTATGCCTACTGGCGCCGCGAATTGCCGGAGATGACGCTCCCCTGGGGGATGTTCGGGGAGAACCTGACCACCGAAGGGCTGCTCGAGGACGCCGTCAACATCGGGGACCGGTTCCGGGTGGGCTCGGCGGAGGTGATGGTCACGGAACCGCGGCTGCCCTGCTACAAGCTCGGGATCAGGTTCGGTCGGAGCGACATCATCAAGCGCTTCCTGGCGAGCGGTCGCACCGGCTTCTATGTTGCCGTCCTGAAAGAGGGGGACGTTGCGGCCGGGGACGCGATCGAACGGCTCGGCCGGGATCCCAACAACGTCACCGTGCCCGATATTACCCGCCTGTACGTGAGCGACAAGGCGAACCGGGACTTGTTGCGTCGCGCGCTGCGGGTCGAGGCCCTGCCCGAGGGCTGGCGGGAATACTTCCGGGAGGAGCTCGCGAAGCTCGAGCGGTCGGGCGGGGCGGGAGCAACCGCGGGGCTGGGGGCATCACCGTCTTGCACGTAAGCGCGGGGGGGGAGATCGGCCGGAGAGACGCCGGGGCGGGACGGCTGACGGAATCAGTTCATCATGCCGATGAGCCGGTGCAGCTCGCGCCGGGCCCCGGTGTTCTCCGGGTCCAGGGCTAATGCCCTCCGGAGTTCGCCGATGGCGTCGGGGTACCGTCCTTTTTTCACCCAGACCCGGCTCAGGTTGATGTGGGGGTAGTGGCGGGGCTCGTACCGCTTGGCCTGCATCGCCTTGTTCAGCCAGGAGATGGCCTCGTCGTACTCCCCCTTCTCGATCAGGTAGGCGCCGATGTCGTTGTAGGGGTTGCCGAAGTCCGGGTCAATCTCGATGGCGATGTGGCACTGCCGGATGGCCTCGTCAATGTTGCCCTGAAACGAGTAGGCCCACCCCAGGAAGGTGTGGGCCTCTGCCGTCGGGCATGACTCGATGGACTTCTGGTAGGCGGTGATCGCCTGATCCAGCTCTCCCCGCATCTGGTGCCGGTACCCCTCCTGGAAATGCCGCTGCGCCTCGGAGATCATCGGATCCTCCTGCATGCCTCATCCCCTGGCGACGTCCCTTCTGACTTCACCTAACACAGCCCCTGGAGGGTGTCAAGGCAAGGGTGCAGATCTGGCTTGTACTCTGCGGAAATCGTGTTTAGAGTCTTGCGCTAGGCGAAACGGGCAGCGTCCGGGCATCTGGAGAACGAGCCTATGGGCCCGTTCGGGCAACTTCGCAGGCGCGGACGGCGAGTCGCGCGGGGCCTCCTCAGTTGGGCGTCGTTCGCGGGAATTCCGATCGGAATGGTTCTGGTCGTGATGGGCTACCAGGGCCTCGGCGGGCTCTTGATCATTGCCGCAATCCTCGCCTATTTCCTCGTGGATCCGATTCTGTTCCTGCTGGATCTGGGCGGCGGCAAGGGTGAGGACGCGGAGGATGAAGGGTCGAGCCGGAGGGGCCGATAGCCTCCAGGTGGAGGGGGCACTCAGCCGTCCGGGGGGAAGGCCTCCCCCATCCCGATGCGCTCCAGGACGGGAGGGTGCGTGGAGAACCAGAAGACCGCCCAGGCCGGGGGGGTGAGGTCGGCTCGGTTCGTCCGGGCTAAGGCCACCTCGGCCCGGATGAAGGCGTCCCGCTTCCCGGTCAACTCGAGGGACGCGGCATCCGCCTGCCGCTCGAAAGCCCGGGAGAGGGCGTGCTGGAGCGGGGCGGTCAGGAGCAGCACGGCAAGCGCCACCCCGAGAAGCAGCGGGAGGGCGGCGGGGTCGCCCGCTCCCTGCAGGTGAAGCCGCGGTATGCGAATGGCCTGCCGCTCGACAGCCCAGAGGAACCAGACGAGGACGAATAGCCCCGCGGCGCTCAGCCCGATCCCTTTCCAGATGTGCCCTGCCCGCCAGTGGCCGAGTTCGTGGGCGACCACCACCTCCTGCGCCTCGTGGTCCGCGGCCCGGCTCAGCGTGTCGTACAGGACGATGCGGGTGGTCCCGAGGAGGCCGGTCACGTAGGCGTTCGCCTTTACCGTCCGCCGGCTGGCGTCGGCCTCGTAGATCTCCTCTGCCGGGACCCCCGCGCGGGCCGCCAGCGCGGCTACCCGTGCCCGCAGGTCCCCCTCGGGAAGTGGCGTGAACGTATTGAAGAGGGGATCAATGAACACCGGGGCTCCCGCGACCAGGAGTACCGTCAGCAGAAGCGCGGCTCCCCAGGCCGGGAGGGGCCAGGCCTCGGGAAAGCGCCTCGCCAGGGCGGACCAGCCGGCCACGGCGACCACGAAGACCCCCCCGCCCAGTGCCATTCCCTTCAGGTAATCCCAGAGCCAGGCCGGAGCCGTCTGTGTCGAGAAGCCGAAGGCCTTCTCCCGCAGGTAGCCGACGTAGAAGGTCAGGGGGAACCCGACCGCCTGGAGAAGGAGAAAGATGGCGAGGCCGACGGTCGCCGCGGTGAGAATGGGTCGGGGGCCGACGATCCTGGCGACGCCATCCCGCAGCGCTGCTCCGGCCGGTGAGAGGCCGAGGACGAGCAGGAGGGAAGCGATCAGGAGCCGGCTGGCGATGGCGAAGGCGTAGCGGGGGCGGGTGTAGGTGCGACCGCGGGCGGCCTCCTCCTGCGTGAAGTACCGCTCGGCTTGCGCCGGGGGCGTCCTGGCCGGGGCCTGCCAGGCCGTGCGGAGGCCGGGTAGGGCAGCCGTCGCCGCGAGGAGGGCGCAAGCGCCGCTCAGAGCGAGCAGGACGCCCCGCCCCATCAGGTCTTCCCCACCAGGGCGAGGAAGGCGGCCTCGTCCAACGTGGCGACCCCGAGGCGGCGGGCGTCCTCCAGCTTGCTGCCGGGCTCCTTCCCCGCCACCACGTAGTCGGTCTTCTTGCTCACGGATGGGGTCACCCGGCCCCCCAGATGCGTGATCAGGCTCCGGGCACTGTCGCGGCTCATGGAGGAGAGGGTCCCGGTCAGGACGAAGGTCTTGCCGGCGAGCGGCTTGGGACCGACCGCCACGGCCTCCCCCATTTTCACTCCTGCCGCTTTGAGCCGCTCCAGCACTCGGACGTTTTCCTCCTGGGCGAAGAAGTGGGCGACGCCGGATGCGATCCGGGGGCCGATGCCGTGGATTTCCGCTAACTCCTCCGCGCTCGCCCGCAGCAGGCGCTCCATGCTGCCCACGTGGGCGGCCAGGATCTCGGCCACGTGCTCCCCCACGTAGCGGATGCCCAGGCCGAAGAGGAGCCGGGCCAGGCCCCGATCCTTGCTCTGCTGGATGGCGTTGTACAGGTTGGTCGCCGACTTTTCCGCGAGCCGCTCGAGGTCGGCCAGCGTCGGGACCGTGATGTGGTACAGGTCAGCCAGGTCCTTGACCAGCCCCTTGTCCACCAGTTGGTTCACGACCGCCTCACCCAGGTGCTCGATGTCCATGGCCCGCCGGGAGCCGAAGTGGAGGAGCCGCTCCTTCACCTGGGCCGGGCAGGAGGAATTCACGCACCTCCAGACGACTTCCCCCTCCGGCCGGTGGGCCTGGCTGGCGCAGACCGGGCAGCGCTCCGGCATCACGAAGCGGGTCCTGCCTTCGTGCTCCGCCTCCAGGATGACCTCGATCACGTGGGGGATGACATCGCCCGCCCGCTCGACGAGCACCGGGTCCCCCTCGCGCACGTCCAGGCGGGCGATCTCGTCGGCGTTGTGCAGGGTGGCCCGGCTGATGGTGGCGCCGGCGATCTCGACCGGCTCCAGTTCGGCCGCGGGCGTGAGGGCCCCGGTCCGCCCCACGTTGACGAGGATCCGCTTGATGCGGGTGCGCGCCTGCCGCGCCCGGAACTTGTAGGCGATGGCCCACCGGGGATGGTGGGTGGTGGAGCCCAACAGGCGCTGTTGCTCCAGCGCGTTGACCTTCAGGACCACGCCGTCGGCTTCGTACTCGAGCCGTTCCCGCTCCGCCTCCACGGCCTGGCAGTAGGCGATGGCATCGTCGAGGGTCGGGTAGTGCCGCGCGCGGTGGTTCACCGGCAGCCCGGCCTCCCGGAAGCGCTGGAGCGCGTCCCAATGGGTGGTGAAGGGGTTGGGCTCGGCGTGGCTTACCTGGTAGAGAGCGATGTCCAGCGGGCGCTGTGCCGTGATCCCGCTGTCCTTCTGGCGGACGGAACCCGCCGCGGCGTTGCGCGGGTTGGCGAAGGGGGCCTCCCCCGCTTCCTCCAGTTCGCGGTTCAGGCGCTGGAAGGTCTCCTTCCGCATGAAGACCTCGCCGCGGACCTCGAGGCTGGCGAGTTCGGCCAGTGGTCCCCGCAGGCGAAGGGGGAGGGTCCGGATGGTCCGGAGGTTGTGGGTGACGTCCTCGCCGAGGCGCCCATCCCCTCGGGTGGCGCCCCGGGTCAGGACCCCCCGCTCGTACAGGAGCGCGACCCCGAGGCCGTCCACCTTCGGCTCCGCCACGTACTCGAAGCGCTCCCCGGGGAGGGCGCGGCCGAGGCGCGCTTCGAACTCCCGCAGGTCTTCCACGGAGGTCGCGTTCCCCAGGGAGAGCATGGCGGTCCGGTGCTCGACCGCGGCGAACCCCTCCGCCACGACCCCGCCCACCCGCTGGGTGGGGGAGTCCGGGGTCGCCAGGTCGGGAGAGGCAGCCTCCAGTCGTTGCAACTCCTGGACGAGGGCGTCGTACTGGGCGTCCGGGATCTCCGGGCGGTTCTCGACGTAGTAGAGGGAGTCGTGGCGTTGGATCTCTTCGCGCAACTCCCGGACGCGCGCCTCACGCCGATCCATGTGCGCCCCCTCCCCCTCTCCTCAGATCCCGCCTCTCTCCTAGCAGAGGGTCGCCGGTTTGGCAAGGTCGGCCACTCCTGGCCTCCTCGCCCGCCGTTGCCACGGCTCCCGAAATGCGCTATAGGTCTGCTCGGGAGCGAACGGGCAGAACCGCCCCGCGGCGGCGGCTCCGGCCGAGGGGAAAGGCCGATGTACTTCAAGCAGATCCTGGACGAGCGGTGTGGGTGCGCCTCCTACCTCATCGCCTCGCGGCAGTCGCATGAGGCGGCCATCGTGGATCCCGCGGTTGAGACGCAGCAGTACGACGCCCTCCTGGCGGAGCGCAA